>CAYXEE010000001.1:0-2480 GCA_964463935.1 uncultured Chitinophagaceae bacterium
AAATATAAACAGTGGAATGCTTTGTGCGCCAGATCCGTTGAAATCAACATTTCCGGTTCCCATTGCAAATGTTGCTGTTCCTTTGGTTAATGCTCCGGCAATACCTACTGTTGCATTCGGGAATGTCTTTGCGCCGCTTCCGAATGTTAAGTGACCATAATTTGCAGTAAATACATTTTGTGCATTAGCCGCATAATCAACCGTACCTGTTGCCGCGCTTGTTAATGAACCTGCGCCTGTAACAACTGAACCTGTTCCATTAAGCGTTAAGGTTTGTGTTGAAACTGCAAGCGTTCCTGCTGTTAATGTTACCGCACCTTCGATGCTCAAACCTGCGCCAAGCGTTGCTGTGTTGCCAGAGCGGTTTAATGTTAAGTTGTTAAGACCATTGGTAACTGCAAACGATGGGAGATCGCCGCTTCCGTTAAGAACGAGATTGGAAGTTGTTCCCCCTTTTACCGTTCCACCGCTTAATAAATCGTACGTGCTGCCGTTGATTGTTAACGTTCTGTTGCTGATTGCAAGAACGCCGCTGTTATCAACAGTTAAAGCGTTGGAAACTGTGGTGTTGCCGCCGAGAGTTTTGTCTCCGCCTGCAGTGCTAACAGTAAGATTGTAGTATGTGAGTCCGCCGGTTGCATATACGGTTTGTGCGCCGCCTGCATAATTAACGGTTGAACCAACGCCTGAAAATACATACGGAGTTGTAGCGCTGCCGGTATTAGCAATTGTTCCGCCGACTGTTAATGTTTTGCCATTAACATCATATTGCGATGTTGCGCCTGCGGCTGCAGCAATATCAATCGCCGCGCTGACTGTTGAATTGACGTTGAATGTTTTTGTATTATTTGCGCCGTTCGGAATTGTTAACGTTGCAAAATTTATTGCTCCGTTTGTAGCTGTTCCGATAGACTGCGCGCCCGCATTTTTTAACTCTACCGTACCGCCGATTGTTGTTGCTCCTGCTACGCCTGAGTTGGTAATATTTCCTTTCACTTTAATTGTACCGCTGTTGGTAATGCTTGTTGTGCTGGTGATAACCAAATCATTTTGGCTCATTGCAAAACCAACTAATACGAACATTGCTATTACAATGTTCAATCCGCGACGAAAAACTGATGTGTGTTTCATTGTTTGTACTCCTTTATTGATTGTTAATAATAATGATGATGATTGTGTTGCTATTTCTTTTTTATTGCTATGTGTATCCATTGTTGTAACCTTTTTAATAATGATTTTTAATAATTCAGCCTGCGGCTGATGCGCTTACGCGCAAATGATGATTTGTTTGAGATGAAGTCCATCTTAAAGATGGACTCCATCTTGCTGCGGCGGATCATTACAATGCATTATGTTCTCCTTTCTTATTTTTAAGTTTGTCTTCATGTGTTACAATCCTATATTTATTGTTCCAGAATTATTTAAACTTCCATTAAGAATTAAATTGCCGGTGTTAATTTGCAGTGTTCCCGCTCCGGTAATTGATAAAATATTATTTGTCCCGACCGTTACGTTAGTTGCCGCCGTAACCGCGCCGCTGATTGTTTTTGTAACCGATGCTGTCGCGGATAGCGTTAAATTTCCGTACGTCGGCGCGGCAGAAATTGTTTGCGCGAGATTAGAATTATAGATTACTGTGCTTGAACTGTTGAGCGTAATGGTTGTATAATTTGTCGGGAAACTTGTAGCGGTTGAAGCTGTTCCCAAAGTAAGCGTTGTCCCCGCGTTCATTGTTAATGTACCGCTTGCATTTCCGGTAATTTGATATCCTGCATCAAGCAGCGAAGCAGAGCCGGAAATTTGCAGGTTATTGTTTACAGTAATTGCGCCGTCGAGAGTTTTATTTCCGCTTCCGCTGAATGTAAGATTGTAATATGTTGCGGCAAAAATGCTCTGCGCAGCGCCGGCATAATTTACTGTTCCCGCCGTATGAGAAAATGTTGCTGTTACGTTTGTATTAGTCGCGCCGGAAAGCTGGAGCGTTCCTGTTCCGTTAATTGTGGTCGAGCCGTTATCGTTAGTGTAATTTCCGGTAACAGAAACCGTTCCGCCGCTGATTGTCATTTGACCATCTGTTCCGCCGGTATTATTATTTGAAAAATAACTGCCGATAGAATATGAACCGCCGGTATTGTTAAACACGCCGCCCTGTGTGTTTTTAAAATTCTCAAAATATCCGTTAATAGATGTTGTGCCGCTGTTATTGATTGTTCCGTTGTTACGGATATTTTGCGCATCAGTAAAATTGAAAGCAAAAACTAAAAACGCAACGCACGCGGCAAAACGAATTGCCGCCGAAGGATAATTTTTTATCCTTTGTTTTGTTTTGCGATATAGCGATTGTTTTTTCATTCTTAAAAATTACGGAGCGTATGTTAATTCGCCGTCAATGTTCAATGTTCCGCTGTTATCAATATCGTTGTGAACGGCAAGCGTTGCGCCGCTATCTACCAGCAGCGTAGCTCCGGAAACAATACCGA
>CAYXEE010000001.1:2580-31447 GCA_964463935.1 uncultured Chitinophagaceae bacterium
TTGTTTTTGTTCCGCTGCTTGAAACTTCTAAATTATAGTATGTAATCGGGTTAATGGTTTGCGCGGCTGTTCCATTAAATTCTATTGTTGTTACATTTGTTGTTGCATCTGCGCTTGCGCCGGAAATAGAAAGCGTTCCTGCAATTTTAGTTGTTCCGCTTGAAAATGTTTTTGTTCCGCTTGTACTAAGCGCGAGATGATAGTAATTTACTCCGGCTACGGATTGTGCGCCCGACCCATAATATTCAACTGTTCCTGAAACAGAACTAAATGTTCCACCGTTTGTAAAATTGCCGGTAATATTAATTGCTCCTTCGTTTGCAATGGTTCCGCTTGCGTTGTTTAAATCGCCGATATTGTTTATTACCGTTCCGCCGGAAACAGTAATTACTCCGCCGTTGTTTGAAATAACCTGAGCGGAAATATTCTGAATGTTTAACAGAACAAAAAACAGAACGGCGGCGCTTTTTGTTACAAAGCTGCTGCGCTGTTTTTGTATTATTTTTATTGTTCTGTTAAACACTATACAATGGATATTTTTTAGAAATAATTTATGTACTATTTTATGTTACGGTACAAATGTTCCCACGTTACCCGATGCTAATCTTCTCACCGTAAAATAACTGCCTCGCAATGGAGTAACCGTTCCGGCGCTGCTTGTAATTCTTAACCGTATATTGCCGGCGGTTCCACATTCTGCAACGGCGCGAATTACAACTTTATGATTTACCGCTGTTGTTAACGATGCGGTAGCCGGAAGAGCCGCTGCCGCTGCGGTTACTCCAACAATACCGGCGCCTGTTTGTGCGGCGCTTGTAGCAATGCCGCCCGCGGCGCTTTGTACATATTGAGCAACAATATTGTTGTAGGTTGCTGTGTTTGTTATTGTGTAAGTAACGGTTCCTGCTGTAGTTTTCAGAAAAAAAAGATAAAATGTAAGCTCGTACACGCCGTTTGTTACCGTTGGAATTGCGCTGTTTGCACCGAAGAAATCAGCTATCGCAGGACCTATCGCAGAACCGTTTGCCGTTAATCGAAAAATTTGTTGATTCGATTCTTGAGTTCGTCCGTTCGTTGCATCTACAGTGAGATAAAATGCGTTTCCATCAAATTCCATCGCTCCCGCCGCGGGCGTTGTTAAATTTGTTCCGCTGGTAAAAGTCAACGGGTCAACGGTAGCAGTTCCTGCAGCTAATGTTGTTCCGGTAAGTGTCGGCGATGCGCTGAAAACCAAATTTGACGAAGTTGTTCCCGTTGTTCCCGTAGCAGCATTTAAATAATTTAATTGCGTCCCTGTAGATGTCATTGATGTTGCGCCGAGCGTGAACGGAGTTGGAATTGTTACAGTTCCGGTAAAGGTCGGCGATGCTGTAGGCGCAAGCGAGAGCCAGCTTCCGTTGTAAAAATCAACTGTGTTTGTTGTACTATTATAGAGCGTCATTCCAAGCGTTGTAATTGCATCGCGGTTTATTGATGTTAATCGCGGAAGCAGCAAACCTCGCGTTGTTGATCGCAATTCCAAAATCGCCGAAGCATCGGGAGTGATTGCGCTTTCGCTGATTCCGACTCCCTGCGCAAAAAGCTGCGATGCGGCAAACAGCGCTGTTGTAAACAATAACGATTTTATTTTTTTCATAGTTATGCCTATGTAATTCATTCTACCCTCTCTCACAATATTTTTTCACAGAGCGAATTGTAATTTTTAATTGCTTCTCTACATTGCCAAAATGAAACGATAATCTTTCGCATAGAAGTCCGGCTTTAGTATTATTTTTTTTGTTATTACGGTTATTATGGCGCATAGGTTAATTCGCCGTCAATGTTCAATGTTCCGCTGTTATCAATATCGTTGCGGACGGCAAGCGTTGCGCCGCTATCTACCAGCAGCGTAGCTCC
Source organism: uncultured Chitinophagaceae bacterium (assembly GCA_964463935.1). Lineage (GTDB taxonomy): Bacteria > Bacteroidota > Ignavibacteria > UBA10030 > UBA8401 > JACFMZ01. The sequence goes on from CAYXEE010000001.1 coordinate 4,477, forward strand.
GGAAACAATACCGACATTGTTGTTTACCGTTACTGCGCCGCTTATTGTTTTTGTTCCGCTGCTTGAAACTTCTAAATTATAGTATGTAATCGGGTTAATAGTTTGCGCGATTGTTCCATTAAATTCTATTGTTGATAAATTTGTAATCGCATCTGCGCTTGCGTCGGAAATAGAAAGAGTTCCTGCAATTCTTGTTATATCCAAAGCAAATGTTTTCGCGCCGCTTCCGCTTAACGAAAGATTGTTGTAATTAAATTTTGTAATTGTTTGCGCCCCGGCTTTGTTATAATCAATTGTGCTTCCGGTTGTAACATACGTTCCGCTGTTGGGAGAAAATGTTCCTGAAATTCCGATTGTTCCGCTGTTGGCAAGCGTTACTGTGCCGGATGAATTGATTGTGAGATTTCCGAATGATTGCGCTTCAATCGGCTGCGATGTTCCGTAAAATTCTACGGTGCTTGCCGGATTGAATGCGTAGGTAGAATAATTTGCGGGCAATCCGTTCGTTCCGCCGATTCGCAATGTTGCTCCGGCGCTTACCGATGCAGTTCCCCCAAGTGCGCTTCGGTTTGCAGTATAACTTCCCAAGTCTAATGTTCCGTTTGTAACGGTAAGATTTCCTGTAATTGTTACATTTGCGCCGAGCGTTACAGCGCCGCCGCTTGCAACAACAAGATTGTTAAATGTTCCGCCGTTAATTGTGGGATTTGATCCGTAAAAATCAACAATGCTTGCAGGATCGAATGCGTAGGTTGAATAATTTTCCGGCATTCCGTTTGTACCGCCGACTCGAAGCGTGCAAAGCGCGGCAATAGTAAATGTTCCGCCGAGAGTATTTCTATTTCCTGTGTACGTTTGTAAGTCTAATGTTCCGCCGGAAATTGTAATATCGCCAATAATTGAAGCGTTTGCTGAAAGCGTTTTTGTTCCCGCTCCGGAAATTATAAGATTATTGTACGACGGCAAATCTGAAATATTTTGCGAACTCGTACCATTATAATCTACTGTGCTGGATGTAACAGTATATGAGTTTGAACCTTTTGTAAATGTCCCGGCAATTCCAATTGTTCCGCTGCTGGATAATGTGCGCGAACCGGAAGAAGAACTTGTTACGTTTCCATAGTTCGCTGCTTTAATTGTTTGAGCGGCATCCGAAGCGTATATAACAGCGCTTGTTGGATTAAGAGAAATAGAAATATAATTTGTCGGGAAGGACGTGCCCGAACCTATTCCGCCAAGACTAAGCGTTGCGCTTGCATTTAGCGTTACTGTGTTTGAAGCATTTCCGGTAATTTGGAATCCCGCATCGTTAAGAGTTACGCCGGAAGCAACGGAAAGATTTCCGTTCACTGTAATTATTCCGGCAAGTTGTTTTGTTCCGCTTCCGCTGAACGACAAGTGATGATATGTTTGCGAAGAGACTGTTTGTGCGCCGCTTGCATTGTAGTTTACCGTTCCGCCGGAAATAGTTGTTGTTCCTGATACAGCAGGAAATGTTGTAGCAGTGTTCACGGCGCCGTTTGATTGAATATAATTGTTTGTTACGGTAAGCGAATTTCCTGTTGTAATAGAAAGCGCAAGCGATGCATTATTTAAAACAACATTGTATGCTGTTGCTGCAACATTGATTGTAATAGTATTTGCTCCGGTAAGCTCTACATTACTGTGCGTTGCCGGTACGCCGTTGGGATTCCAATTGTTTGCGCTGTTCCAATTAACTCCGTCGCCGCCGCCATCCCATGTTGTTGTTAACGGAAGTATGGTAAGATTTGAAGATGCGTTTCCATACAAACCGCCGTCGGTTACTGTAATTGTACTTGTTTCAACTACGTTTAAAGTTGTAGTCAGCATTGTTGTTGAAACGCCGGAAGTAAAACTAACATTTGTTGTATATGAAGGAGCGCCTGCGGGTCCTGAATATGAAAATGTTTTTGCGCCGGAATATGATGGAGCCGTATTTAAATATTGATCTGTTGCTGTTATGGAAGAAATAGTAAACGGCGTTGCCGCTGTTTGATTTGCCGGCGAACCGGAATTTCCGCTTCCCGATGTAAATGTTTGTCCCGGTAATGTAATTACAAGTTTATCTATTGCGCCTGCAATTTGAGTCAACGTACCAAAGTTTGTTCCGCCGGTTACTCCAATCAATGTTGACGTTCCGGATTTTGAAATATTTCCGGAAGCAAGCGGAGCTCCGGCGGTCGGGCGAACACGAATATCCTGCCATGTTAACGAATTCGTAACTCCATTTGATGAAACGCTTGTTACCGTAAAAGTAATTTGCGTTGCAGAAACAATTACAGAGACCGAAGTACCGTCTGATTCATTGTTGATATTTTCAGAAGCAGTGCCGCTGCCGTTAATTAAAACCGTAGGAGTAATTCCACCCTGATCAAATTCAAATCCTGACGGGGCATAAAGTATAATTGTTCCAATACCAACATTTGCGGAAGTTGCTTCTTCGTAATATGGTCCGGTAAGCGCAGTCCAATCTCCGGTACCAAAATCATCGGCAGAAATTGCATTGCCGTTTACAGCAGCGGCGATTGTAACAGAATTAATTGTTATGCTTGCGCTTGTGCCGGCTGTAACAGCTGGTCCTGCAATGCTTGTTGCGGTAATGGTTCGTGAACCGGCAGCGTTCATTGAAATAACAAAATCTTTTGTACCGCCGACAAGATCGGCATTTGAAGGAAGCGATGCCGTTCCATCGTTTGATGTAATTTGAATTGTGTTCGTTGCAGAGACAAGATTCCAATTTACATCAACAGCATTCACTGTAAAAGTAATTGGAGCGGTCGCCGCTTGAACCGATGGAGTTCCGGTTTTTCCTGTCGGCGAACCAGGGTCGGCAGTTTCGCCGGGAACGATTACTTGAAGTTTGTCGAGTGCATCCGGATTGACAGGAATTGACGAGCTTGTGTTTGGAGAAGGTCCGGTTGCCGATGCAGTAATTGTTGACGCAACAGCTTTGTTCAGTGTTGCGCTTAACAAAACAGTACCAGACGACAAATTTCCTGAACCAAGCGTGTAATATGGATTATCGGTAGATAAAGTAATTAAATTTGAGCCGCTGTTGACAAAATTCCAACATGAATCAACCGAGCGAACGGTTACATTAAAACTTACTCCTGCGGTTTGAGCTGTCGAAAAAGATGTTTTTCCTACTCCGACACCGGGCGTTGCAGTTTCATTTGGTACAAGAATTTGAAGATGCGTATATCCCGCATTATTGATTGTAAGATTTGTCGGCGAGCCGAAATTGTTTCCTTCTTGAACGGAAATTGAAACTGATTCAGCTTTTCGAAGTCTTGCGGAAATATTTACAGCTACGCCCGCATTAAAAGTTATTGGATTGGAAGAATAGGCGGTATCTCCGGTCGGTCCGGAGTAAGTAAGATTTTTTGCTCCGCTGTAGCTTGTTGTAATATTTGAATATTGATCTGTTGCAACAAGCGAATCAACGACAAATTCCACGCCGGCAGTTTGTGCTGTTGCAGAACCATTCGCGCCTATTCCAATTTTAAAATCTGTTCCCGGAAGAATGACCGCTACCTTTGACATTGCGCCGGCAACTTCAATGAGTCCGCCAAAATTTGTAACATTGTTCGTAACGCCGGCCATTACCGAAGTACCGGATTTTGTAATTTGTCCCGAAGCAAGCGGCGAGCCGGCGGATGGACGCACGCGAATATTCTGCCAAGTTAATGAATCTCGAACGCCGTTTGAGGAAGAAGCTGTTACGGTAAAAGTTATCTGCGTAATTGTTATAGAAGTTATTGGAACAGCAGTTCCGCTTGAAACATTATTAATTTCTCGAGTAGAATCTCCGCTTCCGGAAATTCTTGTAATTAACACAGTCGGCGCTATGCCGGTTGTATCAAAAATAAATCCGGGCGGCGCATTAAGAATGATTGTTCCGATTTGAACATCTCCATTTGCGCCTTCCGCATAGAAGGGTCCCGTGAGCGAAGTCCACGTTCCTGTTCCAACATTATCTGCGGAAATTGCGCCTCCGCCTGTTGCAAGTGAAATATTTGGACTGAGAGAAGATTCTCCGACTTGAAAATCTCCCAGATCGGTTAATTCTAATGCTTGAGTACTTGTGGAAAGAACATTTCCGATATTCGGCTGACTCCATGAGCCGGAATATCGTGCAATAATAAACGCCAGCGGATTGGCGCCGCCGTCCACATCCGCAGGATTAAAATTAAATGTTGCATCAATTGTTGAATATACGGTTCCGCCGTTTGTCAGCGTCCAGTATCGTTGAGCGCTTACAGCAGGATTAATACTTGAATTTGGTAAATCGGGATGATCTGTTCCTGTTGTGCTTGCAATTACTGTTCCCGAAGATGAAACTGACGCAAAAATTAAATTGACCGGCGTATAATACGCAGCATCGCCGATTTCAAATGTAACAGCAAGAGGAGAGCCGCTTGTTGAAATTGTTTTTTCAAGATTTCCAATAACATATCCTCCGGAACCTGAAATAGATCCGAGAGCGCCGATAGAAATTTTATTTGCACCGGTTGTAATTTTCCCGGATGTGAAAGAGAGAACGCCGTTAACGGTAACATTTCCGGAAAGCGTTACGCCGAAAGAATTGTTTACCGTCATATTGTTCAACACAATAGCAGAAAGATTTTGATTCGCTGTTCCGTTGAATTCAATCGTGCTTCCTGTAACAGTGTACGAGTTTGTTCCGGCGGTAAAAGTATTTGCAACGCGAATAGTCGCGCTATTGTCTAATGTTCGGTTTCCGCTTGAACTGCTGGTAAGAGTGTAATAGTCTTTTGCGGCGATTGTTTGATTTCCTGATCCGTTATAATTTACCGTGCTGCCTGTTGCCAGTATGCCCAGTGTTGGATTGATGTTGTTTTGATTTGTGAGTGTTGCGTTGTTAGAAACATCAATTGTTCCGGTTACAGCAAATCCTGATGGAATTGTAAAATTGCATACATTGGTACCATCGCCGACAACAATTTTTGAACTTGTGCCGGAAACCGTCCACGCCGCGCCGATGGTTGGAGCTGCATTATTGCGAATGTAATATGTTTTATTATTTGATGTAAAGTTTAACGGCGCCGTACCATTACCATCTGTTGCTGTTCCCCAGTTTGAAAGTAAATTTAAATTGCCGGTAGATTTAGAATAATAATTTGAAGGTCCTACGCCTGTAAATTCATCGGCACCGATATCGGGAGTAGAGCCGGAACGAGCGTCGCCGTCAAAATCTATTGTGTAAGAAGCAATAGCAGAACCGCCGCTTTCAATCTGCGTCAGCGTTCCGGTATCGATATGCAGAAAATCGGGGCTGTAACCGGTTGTGCTGAGCCACGTCGGATTTTCTGTTACCGAATTAATATCGCGCGGTGAAATTGTTCCTGCGGTAAACACGCCGGCGTTATAGGCTGTCATTGTCTGCGCAGAAGAAGTTCCATCGGAATAAATCAATCTGCTTGCGCTCGGCGTTCCGGCATACAATAAATTATTATTGGATGCGCTTGCATAGTTTGCCAGCGTTCCGGCAGTTCCCGCGCTTCTTCGGTAAGCGACCGTTAATCCGGCGCCGGCCGGCGTTGATGTATTAACAATAATATTGTTTCGCAGATCAAGCGCTGCTGTTGTTGAAACTGCGCTTGCGGCGTGAAATATACCGCTTGAACCAAAAGTTGCGCCGCTTGAGGAGGCATTAAGATGCACGCTGTTGTAATACGCATTAATGTTCGAGGTTGCGCCTGTTGCTGTAATACTAATACCGCGAAGAAGATTTGTGCCGCTTGCCGCCGTGGCGCGCAAATCGCCGATGATATTGTTTGAAACATTGGTAACCATTGATGCAACGGCGCCCGATACCAGTATTCCATTGACTGTTCCCGTAGTAACAGCGCTGCTGGAAGTAGAGAGATCATAAATCTTGTTGCGGTATGCGTTGTTTGTTGTTCCGGCAGAAACTGCAATACCATTGAGCAAGCCCGTTGTAACTGCGTTTGCCGTAAATGAATACATTGTATTTTGATAGACGCTTGTTGTTGTTCCGCCGGAAACAGAAATACCGTTGACCGAGCCGGTGGTAAGCGTATTTCCTTGCAGATTATAAATCGTATTTTGATAAACGTTCTTTGTTGTCCCCGCAGTTATTGTAATACCGTTGACTGTTGTTGTCGTTCCGCCGGTAGAAGTCAATCCGTAAATTGTATTAGAATAGATATTATCATTGCCGGCGCCGGATGTTATTCCGGTAATTGTTGCTGCGCCGGAGATTGTATTAATCGAATTATTATACGTTGCGTTATTGTTGCCGGCAAGACTCATCGCCGTAATAGCGCCTGTTCCGCCCGTCCAGTTCGTAAAGATATTATTAGAAACGCTCTTTGTTGCAGAGCCGGCGTCTGTCGAGACCCATCCGGCAATAATTGCGGCTCCGGTAACAGTGATAGTGGAAAAATTATTGCTCCGATGATTAATAACGCTGCCGGAGGCAGAACTTGCCGCGCTGGTAAAGAGCGTTACGGTTCCGCCGGCGCCGGTTTTATTAAATGCCGTAACAATACTATTGGTATCTATCTTTTGCGCGCCATTGGAATACAATGCAACATTATTGCTGATGAATGTTACGCTGCCTGTTGTATTCACAGTAAGATTCGTAAATGTGTTGCTGCTGATATTTTGCGATACTACAGCCGCCGCGTTGCTGATATAAGTATGCGCGCTTGAACCGGCAACGCTGTGAGCGATACCTTGAATGTTGTTTGATTGTATCGTTAATGCGCACGAAGCGGCAGCCGTTGTAACATTAATACCTGTAAGCGCGCTTGCATTGGCTGCGCTGTAGGTAACAAATCCGCCGCTGCTGTTGCCAAGCTGATTGTTGATAATATTCAGCGCGCTTGTTACAGCTCCCGTGCTGGAGATTCCTGTTACTGTTCCCGTTGTATTTGTCCGGGAATGACTTCTGATAATATTGCCGGCGATATTCGCTGTTGATACTGCGGCGGAGTTTGATATACCTGTCAATGCGCCCGTGCCGGTATTAACAGCCGATAGAATATTGTTCGCAGTTATGGTAAGCGTTCCGCTGCCGCCGCCGTTAACAATGCCGCTTACGACTGAAGCGCCTGTGCCGTACGCAGTAGCATTCTGAACGGTATTTGCTGTAATGGAAATTGTTCCGGTTGCCGTATTGTTAATTCCGTTGAATGTGCATACGCCGGCGGTTGTAGAAACAGTTCCGATAGAGACAGCGTCAATAGTATTATTATCAATCGTAAAATTACCGGCGGCGCCGGATGTCAATATTCCGTTGAATGTGTATCCGTTCGTCGCTATTCCTGTTGTAATAACATTGGTAATTGTATTTCCCTGTACCGTAACCGCGCCGGTTGAAGCAACCGCTATACCGTTGATTATAGGAATTGTACTTCCCGAAGCCGACAAGCGCGATATTGTGTTGCCGGTAACATTCACTACCGTTCCTGCCGTTACATTGATACCTGCAACCGATGCCGTTGCAATTGACAGCGAAGATGAAAGAGAATCTATCAGATTTCCATTGATAGTAACTGTGGGAGATATATTTGCGCTTGCCAATCCAATAACTAATCCGCCTGTTCCCGTCGATATTATTGTATCTATCGTATTGCTGTTCACCGTTAGCGCGCTTGCCGTGCCGCTGGCGCCAATATTTAATGCGGTAACCGCCGCTTGTCCGGTAATTTTTGTAATGATATTATTGGAAACCGTTGATGTTCCTCCAAAACCATTAATGGTCATACCGGTAATTGCTGCGCCGCCGGTTGTCCAGTTCCTGAAAATATTTCCTGTAACTGTCTGGGTCGGATTGCCCGCGCCGGAGGCACTCCATCCGGTTATTATCGTTGCTCCTGTTGCCGTAACGTTTGAAAAATTATTGTTTCGGTGATTGATAACAGAGCCCGCCGGCGATACTGCGGCGGTAGTAAAGAATGTTATCGTCCCTCCCGCTGTTCCTTTGGTAAATGAGCCGGCTATGCTGTTGGTATCTATTTTTTGTGTTCCGTTTGAAAAGAGAGCAACGCTGTTGCTGATGAATGTTACGCTTCCGCTTGTATTAACATTCAAATTTGTAAATGTATTACTGCTGATATTCTGCGAACGCGTAACGGCGGCGTTGTTGATATACGTATGCGCGTTTGTTCCTGCTATTGAATAGGCGATGCCTCTAATGTCGTTCGATTGAATGGTTAATGCCGATTGCGCGCTTCCTCCGGTATTGGTAATTCCAATCAACGCGCTGGAAATTGCCGCGCTGTAAGCAACCAATCCATCGCTGCTATTACCAAGCTGGTTGTTAATAATGTTCACCGCCGATGTTACGCCGCCGGAGTTTGAAATACCGGTTACAGCGCCTGTTGCCGCTGTGCGCGTGTGACTTCGCAGTACGTTGCTGTTAATGTTCAGCGTATCTACTGCCGCCGTGTTGGATATTCCGGTGAACGCTCCTGTGCTCGGAAGCGCTGCTGAGATAATATTATTGCTGTTGATGTTGAGCGTTGATGCTATGGCAGAATTGGATATGCCGGTAAAAGCTCCGGTTCCTGTGTTTGTTCCCGAAATAATACTATTGCTTGTAAGAGCAACTGTGCCGTTCCCTCCTGTATTGGCGATACCATTGAAGACCGATGCTGCCGCGCCATACGCAGTTGCATTCTGTACGGTGTTGCCGGTAATCGAAATTGTTCCTGTTGCTATATTGGTGATACCGTTGAACGAGCAGACGCCGGTTGTTGTTGACGGCGTTCCTATGGCAATCGCATTCGCCGATGATGCGCTTCCTATCATATTGGATGCAATAGTAACATTCCCCAATGTTCCGGCGGTGTAGATACCATAGAACGTATATCCGATTGCCGCTCCGCCACCAGCGCTGATTGAACGAATGGTATCGTTCTGAATAGAAACCGTTCCCGCGCTGGTTGAATATATTCCGGTGATTACTCCCGCGGTTGTTGTTGATGTTATGGAAACCGAATCTACTCCCGGTGTTCCTCCTATGGTATTGCCGGAGGTTGTTCCGATATTAACGTTGCCTGCCAGCGCCGATATTCCTGAGAATATTCCCGGCAGAGCTCCGGCGCTTGTGGTTGATAAACTAATTCCGGCGATGATGTTTCCTTGTACGCTTGTCGCCGATGCTGTTCCTACCGTAAGTTCTATCGCTCTGAATATAGCGGCAGCCGCTCCGGCATACAAGGTAACTCCCGTTCCCGATGAATTTGCATATCCGATAATATTATTGCTTATAGCGTAGTTTACGCCCGATGCGGTGATAATATTAATTGCGTGATGCGTAGCTGCGCCGCTTGCTGTTCTAACTGCGCTCTGGAAAAATTTATTCCCGGTAATCGTCCACGCCGAGCTGTTTGACGCTATTAAAATTCCTTTTGATGCCGCCGCTGCGCCGAAATAATCTTGTATGTTGTTGTTGCTGATTGTGATTGCGCTGTTGTCCACCGCCGACGATGTTCCTGCTGAATATATTGCGTTGTAGGGAAGGTTGATGCCTGATGATGTTATTGTGCAACCAGTAATTACGTTGTTATCATTGCCGCTTGTACTTCCTGTGGAAAATAAAATTGTCCCCGATGTCGTGCTTATGCTCGATCCCTTGATCGTACAGTCCTGAATCGTGTTGTTTGTTGCATCGTTAATAAATCGTATCGTGCTTGCCGCCGCCGTCGCTGATGTGTTCTCGAAGGTTAAGGAATTACCGCCGGTATTCAAACCATCAATAATTACATTGTCCGCTCCGTTCAAATTAATAAGCGGCGCTGCTGCCGATCCCGATATTGTTCGTGAAGCGCCGCCTGATGGAGAAATTGTAAGAGTGTATGTAGAGTTATCGTCATACGAAATTGCATTTAATGAAACAGTTCCCGATTCAGTTATATCGCTGGTGATATGTGCAGTAAGATTTCCCGCCAATCCTTTTGCATTGATATCAAAAAATAATCCTTGTGAACTATTTCCGGTCAACGAAGTGTATGGTTTACCGGCGCCGACCTCTACCGTTCCGCTTAAACCAGCAAGAACAGTATAACTATTGATTGTGCCGCCGATTGGGAAAGCTCCGCTCGTTAGCGCAACGCTTGGCGGTGTTCCAAAAAAAGTTCCGCTGTTTATTCCAACAACAGGCGTAGGAAGAGTATTCTGTGCAACAACAAAATATTGTATAACATCGCCGGCTGTTACTCCGCCAAATATTAAACCGTGATCAATTGTAAATGAAAACGGACTTGTTGAATTGCTTGCTTCAACATATTTCCAACCGTTCGTTGTATTGTCATTGGTACCGGGTAATCCGTTTGTGTTTGTAGATTTTTTATACCAGACGCGAGGTTTTGTACCGGCAGTCGTATTAACTCCGGTACCATCTGTTATGATTGCTGAAAACGTACGATTTGCAGTAGAGCTTGTATTTCCTAATACTGTATATGTAATAGAAGGTGGAACAAGACTATTTACTACGCCTGTAAATTCATCGGCACCGATATCGGGAGTAGAGCCGGAACGAGCGTCGCCGTCAAAATCTATTGTGTAAGAAGCAATAGCAGAACCGCCGCTTTCAATCTGCGTCAGCGTTCCGGTATCGATATGCAGAAAATCGGGGCTGTAACCGGTTGTGCTGAGCCACGTCGGATTTTCTGTTACCGAATTAATATCGCGCGGTGAAATTGTTCCTGCGGTAAACACGCCGGCGTTATAGGCTGTCATTGTCTGCGCAGAAGAAGTTCCATCGGAATAAATCAATCTGCTTGCGCTCGGCGTTCCGGCATACAATAAATTATTATTGGATGCGCTTGCATAGTTTGCCAGCGTTCCGGCAGTTCCCGCGCTTCTTCGGTAAGCGACCGTTAATCCGGCGCCGGCCGGCGTTGATGTATTAACAATAATATTGTTTCGCAGATCAAGCGCTGCTGTTGTTGAAACTGCGCTTGCGGCGTGAAATATACCGCTTGAACCAAAAGTTGCGCCGCTTGAGGAGGCATTAAGATGCACGCTGTTGTAATACGCATTAATGTTCGAGGTTGCGCCTGTTGCTGTAATACTAATACCGCGAAGAAGATTTGTGCCGCTTGCCGCCGTGGCGCGCAAATCGCCGATGATATTGTTTGAAACATTGGTAACCATTGATGCAACGGCGCCCGATACCAGTATTCCATTGACTGTTCCCGTAGTAACAGCGCTGCTGGAAGTAGAGAGATCATAAATCTTGTTGCGGTATGCGTTGTTTGTTGTTCCGGCAGAAACTGCAATACCATTGAGCAAGCCCGTTGTAACTGCGTTTGCCGTAAATGAATACATTGTATTTTGATAGACGCTTGTTGTTGTTCCGCCGGAAACAGAAATACCGTTGACCGAGCCGGTGGTAAGCGTATTTCCTTGCAGATTATAAATCGTATTTTGATAAACGTTCTTTGTTGTCCCCGCAGTTATTGTAATACCGTTGACTGTTGTTGTCGTTCCGCCGGTAGAAGTCAATCCGTAAATTGTATTAGAATAGATATTATCATTGCCGGCGCCGGATGTTATTCCGGTAATTGTTGCTGCGCCGGAGATTGTATTAATCGAATTATTATACGTTGCGTTATTGTTGCCGGCAAGACTCATCGCCGTAATAGCGCCTGTTCCGCCCGTCCAGTTCGTAAAGATATTATTAGAAACGCTCTTTGTTGCAGAGCCGGCGTCTGTCGAGACCCATCCGGCAATAATTGCGGCTCCGGTAACAGTGATAGTGGAAAAATTATTGCTCCGATGATTAATAACGCTGCCGGAGGCAGAACTTGCCGCGCTGGTAAAGAGCGTTACGGTTCCGCCGGCGCCGGTTTTATTAAATGCCGTAACAATACTATTGGTATCTATCTTTTGCGCGCCATTGGAATACAATGCAACATTATTGCTGATGAATGTTACGCTGCCTGTTGTATTCACAGTAAGATTCGTAAATGTGTTGCTGCTGATATTTTGCGATACTACAGCCGCCGCGTTGCTGATATAAGTATGCGCGCTTGAACCGGCAACGCTGTGAGCGATACCTTGAATGTTGTTTGATTGTATCGTTAATGCGCACGAAGCGGCAGCCGTTGTAACATTAATACCTGTAAGCGCGCTTGCATTGGCTGCGCTGTAGGTAACAAATCCGCCGCTGCTGTTGCCAAGCTGATTGTTGATAATATTCAGCGCGCTTGTTACAGCTCCCGTGCTGGAGATTCCTGTTACTGTTCCCGTTGTATTTGTCCGGGAATGACTTCTGATAATATTGCCGGCGATATTCGCTGTTGATACTGCGGCGGAGTTTGATATACCTGTCAATGCGCCCGTGCCGGTATTAACAGCCGATAGAATATTGTTCGCAGTTATGGTAAGCGTTCCGCTGCCGCCGCCGTTAACAATGCCGCTTACGACTGAAGCGCCTGTGCCGTACGCAGTAGCATTCTGAACGGTATTTGCTGTAATGGAAATTGTTCCGGTTGCCGTATTGTTAATTCCGTTGAATGTGCATACGCCGGCGGTTGTAGAAACAGTTCCGATAGAGACAGCGTCAATAGTATTATTATCAATCGTAAAATTACCGGCGGCGCCGGATGTCAATATTCCGTTGAATGTGTATCCGTTCGTCGCTATTCCTGTTGTAATAACATTGGTAATTGTATTTCCCTGTACCGTAACCGCGCCGGTTGAAGCAACCGCTATACCGTTGATTATAGGAATTGTACTTCCCGAAGCCGACAAGCGCGATATTGTGTTGCCGGTAACATTCACTACCGTTCCTGCCGTTACATTGATACCTGCAACCGATGCCGTTGCAATTGACAGCGAAGATGAAAGAGAATCTATCAGATTTCCATTGATAGTAACTGTGGGAGATATATTTGCGCTTGCCAATCCAATAACTAATCCGCCTGTTCCCGTCGATATTATTGTATCTATCGTATTGCTGTTCACCGTTAGCGCGCTTGCCGTGCCGCTGGCGCCAATATTTAATGCGGTAACCGCCGCTTGTCCGGTAATTTTTGTAATGATATTATTGGAAACCGTTGATGTTCCTCCAAAACCATTAATGGTCATACCGGTAATTGCTGCGCCGCCGGTTGTCCAGTTCCTGAAAATATTTCCTGTAACTGTCTGGGTCGGATTGCCCGCGCCGGAGGCACTCCATCCGGTTATTATCGTTGCTCCTGTTGCCGTAACGTTTGAAAAATTATTGTTTCGGTGATTGATAACAGAGCCCGCCGGCGATACTGCGGCGGTAGTAAAGAATGTTATCGTCCCTCCCGCTGTTCCTTTGGTAAATGAGCCGGCTATGCTGTTGGTATCTATTTTTTGTGTTCCGTTTGAAAAGAGAGCAACGCTGTTGCTGATGAATGTTACGCTTCCGCTTGTATTAACATTCAAATTTGTAAATGTATTACTGCTGATATTCTGCGAACGCGTAACGGCGGCGTTGTTGATATACGTATGCGCGTTTGTTCCTGCTATTGAATAGGCGATGCCTCTAATGTCGTTCGATTGAATGGTTAATGCCGATTGCGCGCTTCCTCCGGTATTGGTAATTCCAATCAACGCGCTGGAAATTGCCGCGCTGTAAGCAACCAATCCATCGCTGCTATTACCAAGCTGGTTGTTAATAATGTTCACCGCCGATGTTACGCCGCCGGAGTTTGAAATACCGGTTACAGCGCCTGTTGCCGCTGTGCGCGTGTGACTTCGCAGTACGTTGCTGTTAATGTTCAGCGTATCTACTGCCGCCGTGTTGGATATTCCGGTGAACGCTCCTGTGCTCGGAAGCGCTGCTGAGATAATATTATTGCTGTTGATGTTGAGCGTTGATGCTATGGCAGAATTGGATATGCCGGTAAAAGCTCCGGTTCCTGTGTTTGTTCCCGAAATAATACTATTGCTTGTAAGAGCAACTGTGCCGTTCCCTCCTGTATTGGCGATACCATTGAAGACCGATGCTGCCGCGCCATACGCAGTTGCATTCTGTACGGTGTTGCCGGTAATCGAAATTGTTCCTGTTGCTATATTGGTGATACCGTTGAACGAGCAGACGCCGGTTGTTGTTGACGGCGTTCCTATGGCAATCGCATTCGCCGATGATGCGCTTCCTATCATATTGGATGCAATAGTAACATTCCCCAATGTTCCGGCGGTGTAGATACCATAGAACGTATATCCGATTGCCGCTCCGCCACCAGCGCTGATTGAACGAATGGTATCGTTCTGAATAGAAACCGTTCCCGCGCTGGTTGAATATATTCCGGTGATTACTCCCGCGGTTGTTGTTGATGTTATGGAAACCGAATCTACTCCCGGTGTTCCTCCTATGGTATTGCCGGAGGTTGTTCCGATATTAACGTTGCCTGCCAGCGCCGATATTCCTGAGAATATTCCCGGCAGAGCTCCGGCGCTTGTGGTTGATAAACTAATTCCGGCGATGATGTTTCCTTGTACGCTTGTCGCCGATGCTGTTCCTACCGTAAGTTCTATCGCTCTGAATATAGCGGCAGCCGCTCCGGCATACAAGGTAACTCCCGTTCCCGATGAATTTGCATATCCGATAATATTATTGCTTATAGCGTAGTTTACGCCCGATGCGGTGATAATATTAATTGCGTGATGCGTAGCTGCGCCGCTTGCTGTTCTAACTGCGCTCTGGAAAAATTTATTCCCGGTAATCGTCCACGCCGAGCTGTTTGACGCTATTAAAATTCCTTTTGATGCCGCCGCTGCGCCGAAATAATCTTGTATGTTGTTGTTGCTGATTGTGATTGCGCTGTTGTCCACCGCCGACGATGTTCCTGCTGAATATATTGCGTTGTAGGGAAGGTTGATGCCTGATGATGTTATTGTGCAACCAGTAATTACGTTGTTATCATTGCCGCTTGTACTTCCTGTGGAAAATAAAATTGTCCCCGATGTCGTGCTTATGCTCGATCCCTTGATCGTACAGTCCTGAATCGTGTTGTTTGTTGCATCGTTAATAAATCGTATCGTGCTTGCCGCCGCCGTCGCTGATGTGTTCTCGAAGGTTAATCCGTTCGAACCGTCTATCATCACATTATCGGCTCCATTAAGTCTTATCAACGCCCCCGTTATCGCTCCGCTAATCGTCCACGATGATGTTGATGAAATTATCAATGATGTCCACGAACTAACGGAGGGCTGATTCAGAACCGCAGAATCGATTTCCGTTGTAGACGCAGTAATGCTAATCGCGATAGTGTTTCCTGCTTGCGCAGAATTCAAATTCAATGCATCAAATGCGGCTTTCAACGTTCCATACGTGCCGTTTGCTCCTGTTGATCCCGTAACAGTTACTTGACCGTACGCTGATGCCGCAATGACATAAACAAAATAAAATATTTTTTTCAGTCGGTTATACATCTATATATTGTAGAACTTCAGTTATTATCAAAAATTCTTTTTTACAGCATCTAAAAAACTTTGAATTAATCATAGTAATCAAAAACAGAACCGCGTTGGCGCTGAAATTATTATACTCCTATGCGACGCTTTCGGTAGATTACCGTTGCAGACGATAATACCTAATGCGACTATCTACGATTAAAAAATAAATTTCAGATGAACTATTTTATGCCGCCGCAACAAATTGATCCGAAGGCGCATTAACCGAAAATGACAACGAAACATCATATCCGTAAACAGCTATAAACTCCTTAATACTTTCCTGCTTAAATTTACGATGTCCGCCGGGTGTTCTAAAACATTTCAACTTCCCTTCTTCAGCCCAGCGTTTTACTGTAGATTTGCCGACATGAAGAATTTTGGATACATCTTCTGTGTTAAGCAATACATCGTACATACTACCTCCTTATAGATTGTGAATAAAATTTAGAGTAAATTTTTAAAATTATAGTTTTCATAAACATTGTAACTTATGAAAATAATTAAATTCTCCGTTATTGGTCGTTATAGTCTTTTTAGTTGCTTTGGTCTAATTTAACTATTTGACTGCTAAAAATTGTGAAAAATATCACATTTTAGAGCATTCTAATGAAACTTAGGGAGTTCTAATAATTCATCTTTTGTTAGAAATGCGGAAAAAATGGTTTCCAACTGAAGTTACCAATCAATAAATTCTATTTGCCGTCGTTTTTTTTGTGGTGAATTATTCTAATTTATTTTGTGTTAATCGTTATAGAACGATTGAAAGGAAGAACAATGAAAACTCTAATAGCGATTTTTTTAGTCGGTTTTCTGCTCTTTTCACAAAACAAGGTTGCGAAAAAGGAAAAATAATGGAAACAACATACGAAATTGTAACGCTCGGAAACGGCTGTTTTTGGTGCACAGAGGCAATTTTTCAACGGCTTGAAGGCGTAATAAAAGTAGAATCCGGTTATTCCGGCGGAACTGTTGCAAATCCAACGTATGAACAAGTTTGCTCCGGTACAACCGGACACGCAGAAGTTCTTCAAATAACATTCAATCCAAAAATTATTTCGTTCAAAGAAATTCTTGATGTGTTCTGGAAAACTCACGATCCGACCACGTTAAATAGACAAGGAAACGATGTCGGCACACAGTATCGCTCGGCAATTTTTTATCATTCAGAAAAACAAAAGAAAATTGCAGAAGAATACAAAAAAGAACTTGAAGCAAAGAAAATTTGGGACGATCCGATTGTTACGGAAATTACGCCGTTCTTAAAATTTTATTCGGCTGAAAATTATCACCAAAATTACTATAATAGTAACCAATACCAGCCGTACTGTATGCTGGTGATAAATCCGAAACTGAAAAAATTTCAAAAAGAGTTTCAGAACAAGCTGAAAAAAGAAAAATGACAAATATTTTTTTCTCCGTTGTTGAAAGAGCGAACAATCAAAAAAATTTTTTTTCTCTTTTGTTTTTTAAATATCCACATACGCGTCATACCCGCGAAAGCGGGTATCTCAACAATATATCTTCTAAAGAAAAACCAAGATTCCCGATAAAAACATTCGGGAAGGACGCAGTGGATGGTTTAAAATTATTTTTTCATCAAAACAAATTTATCTAT
This sequence comes from uncultured Chitinophagaceae bacterium, assembly GCA_964463935.1. Taxonomy (GTDB): domain Bacteria; phylum Bacteroidota; class Ignavibacteria; order UBA10030; family UBA8401; genus JACFMZ01. Next base: position 21,545 of record CAYXEE010000001.1, read on the forward strand.
CGAACAATCATCTTTCTTTTCGCGTTTACCATCTTGCTTGCTTCTTCGGGGTGTTTTATTCTTCGTCCTGCCGCCGGAGCGAGTTACGACAAAGAACAAGTACAAAAGGCGCGCGAAGCAAAAATGATGGAAGTAAAACTGCAAGCCGCGCAACGGTTGCAAACACGGCTCGCCGATAACAAACCGATTGAAAATTCAGACTTCACTTTTTATTTCAATCAAGAATTATTTAATAAAGCCGCCGCGCAGTTGGACGGCACAATCGGCTGGCTCGATTCTCTCAATTCATATTTTATCCGCAGCATTCGCGTTACGCTGAACAACGGCTCTGCCGTTGCAACATTTAATCTTGCAGTGTTTAATCATCAGCATAATGTAAATGTGGATATGCTTATGGACTGCCTGTTAGATTTTTCAGTTGAAAACGGAAAACTGTACGCGCGGTTCGAGCCATTTTCAATTTCTCCCGTTGTCAGCGCGTCCGGAGTTGCCGGAATATTGAACGACATTATTGCGGATATTATTGAACTAAAAATTTCTGAGATGAGTCAGAAGTTTCCGCCGATAGAAATGCCGATTGATTTTGAAAACAAATTTCCAATTCCGCAAAATTCTCTTTCCGTTCGCAGCGGAATAAATATGGATATTTCCATTCCGGGCGCAACGCTTGCATACGGTTTGCAGGTAAAAGAAATTCTTATTTTTCACAATGCCGTAGTTGTTGGAATGAATCTGACGAAAGCGAGCAAAGAGAGCGCAGAAAAATGAAAAATAATTTCTTTGCGCCCTTTGCGGTTAAGAACGCTTTTATTTTTCTTCTTGCATTATTTTTCATCGGCTGCGGCTATTCCGCGCCGTCGCTTTTTCCTCCGACCGAACTAAGCGTTCAAAAAATTGCGGAAATGAAACCGCAGTTGGATTCCCTTGATGCCGCAATAAACGCGCGCGCAAAAGTTCTTCCCGCAAATTACAACAGCACAACGCGCATCACCATTGCAAGCATTAACCGCTTACTCGACCTGTTTGCACAACAGCGCGCGGACGATATTAGCATTGCATTTCTTCCTACACAACCGCTGTGGAAAGAAGAAAAAAATATTCTCGGAATTAAATACACAAATCTGGCAAACATAGACAGCGGCGCATTTTCCATTGATATAAAAAAATTCCGCTTCAAATGGGGAATGAATAATATGCTGAATGCCGAAGTGGAGATTGAAGGAAAAGGAACAATTGCCGTTTCCGGAACGTACGCGGGAATTTCCGCTTCTGCATCGCCGCAATTGCATTGCTATCTTAACGAAAATATTCTCTTTTCCATCGCGGCAGATTCGGAATCAATAATTTTAAAACCGCAGACAAAAACATTAACGCTGAAAGCAAAAGCGACAATGAAATTATTGCAATGGGAAATTCCGATCTACAAAGAAGTTCCTCTTCAGGCGACGGATATTATTCAGCCGATGAAACTTCCCGCCGCGCTCCGCTCGGATATTGCAATTCCGCTTCCGGCAAAAGAGTTCGGCTCCAGCAAAGTGGAATTTGTCCGCCGCACGATTGAATTTAGCAATGCAAAAGTTTCCGCAGTTAATAATGTATTGGGAATTCAAGGAAATATTTCGCTAAAAGTTCCGGCGCAGTAAGCGAACGCCACGAATTCACAAATAGTATTATTTGTTTTTCTGTAGAGTTGGGCGCTCATCCATATAGAACGGACGGACGTATCTCCGTGTCTATGTTATTCAATTCGTGTATTTGTGGCTTCTTCAACAAAATTTAAGAATTTAATTACGGAGTTTGTTGCTTCGCTTTCTTAGTTTTTTCCTTTGTTCGCTATTAAATTTTTCTTTAATCAATTCAATAAAATTTACAGAGGGAAGTAAAAATTTACCGTGGAGCGAAGTACCGGTTGCCTGCCCTACAATACCACGAGCAATAGAGTACGTCATAGCCAAGCCGTTTGGAACTAATAAGTTGGGAATCTCTTTTTCGGGAAACAATGAATCAAATTCCAAAAACGACTCCATTTTGATATGAATGCGATATTCAGATTTTCTAAAATGTTCATCCTTCGGGTTTACAATTACATCTAATTCAATCTTAAACTTGGACTCGTTTTCTTTTCTAAAAAATTTAAAATTTATACCCATATTTGAAGAAGCAGGTTTACCCGCTTCGGGTGTAAAATTAGGATTTGCTTCAACATTAAGTAAAAGCAAAAAGTAATCTCTAAGCTGCAATTGCGCCATTACGTTGCTCATAAGCATCCTCTAAATTCAACTGTTGTGAGTATCCGGTGGTGTCAAGTTTTTTAGTATTGAAGGTGATATGCCTCTTCATTTCATATTGTTTTGGAAGAAGAACAAAATCAATAGAACATTCTAGCGCGTGAGCTATTTGAACAATCTTTTTCAGCGTTAGATTTTCGCCGCCATTGAGAAGTTTAGTAATATAGGCGTTTGAACACCCCAATTTTTGTGCAAGCTGCGATCGCGTAATATTTTTCTCTTTCATTTGCTTATGGATTTGTTCCGTTACATCAATAATAATACCTTCGGATATGTATTCAATATCGTCTTTGAATTGTTCAACGAGCGATTCAAATTGTTTTTTCAAGTCCATAATTATCTCACAATTTCATTATAGATTGCGGTTGCTTTTTTTAACTCCGAGCGGGGTATTCGGTTTTGTTTTTTTGTAAAACCATGCGTAAGAACAACAGATCGTTTGGCGAAGTTGGGAAGATAAAAACATAATAATCGTGTTTGATATGACTTAAAAGCAAAAATCGGTTTTTCTTCTAAACGGAATTTTTCTATGTTCTTTATTTCTCCACGCGCTGCAAATTCTTCCAATAATCTCACAATTTTTGCCCCATCGGCAGCAGTAAGCGATTGTATAAAGCTAAATGCCAACGGTTCTCCCCGCAGATTTTTATATACAAAAATATCGGCTTCTTTCCCTTCTATGAGTAATTCTACGGGCATATAATTTAACCTATAAGTTAAACTTTGTCAAGTGTTTTTTCACCCTTTCAACACTCGTTCTACCAACGCATCTATCTCTTTCATTTCTTCTGCTAATGCTTTGCGGATTTGCAGCCGCGCGGTGCCAAGACGCACGCCTTCTAATTCTTCTTTTCCTGTAACTATTTTGCCGACTTTTTTTGTGCACGCTTCGCCGAGTTTTGCCAATTCAATATGCTGTCTGTTTTTTGAATCATATTGTGGAAAGGCTATCTCAAGAATAGTTTTGCTTATATGACGTGGTCCAAACAAACCTCGTGCTTGAAAATCTTTTATTAACCTATTGGCAAAACCACAGTTTAAAAAAGAAACTAAATAATTTGCTTCTTTAAAACTGTTTACTGCAATCCAATATGCCGTGTAATCTACAATAAATTCCAAATCAAAATCTTCTCTATTAATTATAACAGCATTTGCATCTTTTGCCGATGCGGTATAAAGAACTAAATATTTGGCGTTTATATTTTGCTGCGTTAATTTATTTTGCCAATTTAAATAATCATACAAATTTATTTTTTCTTCTTTATTCTTTTCTGTTTTGTGTTTTTCCCAAAGAAGTTCTGCTTTCTTAAACCATTCTGCAGTTTCCGTGTTTCCGCGTTTGAATATTTCTCCGGAATTTAAGATTGAAATAACTTTTTTATCTTGAACGGTATTTATTGTAATGGGTAAAAGAACCAATAATGGATTGACCAAAGCAAAAGGAACTATGTTTTTTGATAAAGCGGTTCTAAATAAATATTTTGTATTTATTCTTCCGCTTATTGTTAAATCTTTCCACGGCGCTTTTGCTTCCGGCAGCGCAATAGTTTTACACTGAACAATTCTAGCGGTAAAGATTTTTGGCAGTTCTTGTTCCGGCGTAACAAAATAAAATGTGCGCGGCACAATTGTTGCGCCCTGCCTAAACTTGCTGGCATAAAAACTTTCCTGATTTTTACCGGAAAGCAAATGCGTTGTTAATGCAGAGCGGGCGTTATTACCCTGCGAAAGTTTTGAATAAAACCACGATGTTTTTGTTTGTGTTATAGAATGTCTTGCTTCTTCCCAATGCGTGTTAGTGCTGCGAAGTTTTCCTGAAAAAGAAAATCCTTTAATACCGGCGGCGGAAATTTCTCGTTTGCTTCGCAGACTAATATGTCCCGCATCAGCAAACAAAACGCACGAAGGGACGCGGAACAGCGGCGCAACACCGACTAAATCCCACACAGAAGTAAGTTTAATTTTTTTTACTCTGCCGGAGCGCGTGTTGTCGTGCTGATCTGCCGTTAAAAATGCGCGCGGCAAAACAAATGCTAATTTCCCGGTCGGTTTAAGAAAATAATTGCACGAGTGAGCGAAAAAAACAGCGGCAATTTCCAAATGCGGCATATTTGCTTTGGAGCGCGGCGTTACTTCGTACGAATCCGAAAGTTTCAACAGTTCATTTTGGTATGCGGCATCGGTAATATCGGAATAGGTAAGCCACGGCGGATTTCCGATAACAAAATCGAATCGTTGCTTTAACAAAATCGGCTTGTACAGATTTTGTAAAATAAATTTCCAAATGGTGTCGCGTTGTTCTAATTTTGCCTGCCTCAGCGCGGCGTAGATTCTGTAAAAATTGTAATAATGAGATTTATTATCGCTGGTAATAATATTGCGCAATTGCTTTTCAAATTTTTGTTCATTTATTTGCTGCGCTTCAAATTCGGCTATGGAATTGCACAACTCTACGGAATTATCAAAGTCCGACGGATTTTCAAAAATGCTGTTTTCCATCGGATACTGTTTTTTGTCAATCGTAATTTCAAATGTTTGTCCGAATAATTCCGCAGAGCCAAGCGGAAGCCGGAGCGAATTGGCAAGATAGACATTGAGCGCGGCGGGCTTTTTCAATTTTTGAATTGATTTTCCGAGCGCGATAAGAATTGTTGTTTTTGCAACCTGCACGGAAAGCGGATGAATATCAATGCCGACAACCTGCTCAAGTATTGTGTTTACGGAAAGACGGGGAAATTCTTTTTGCAATTTTACAATTGCCGCACGTAAAAACGAACCGCTTCCGCACGCAGGGTCAAGAATGCTGCTTTCTTCGGTAAAACGCAATTCGTCAACAATTCTTTCGCACAGCCAATCGGGTGTGTAATATTCGCCGAGTGAATGCCGCGTTTCCAAATCAATAAGTTCTTGATATACGCCTTTAAGAATATCTTCTTTCACATTCTGAAAATCAAATTCCGTAATTCGCTGCGTAATTTTTTTGAATACCGGAAGCAATGAAGTAATGTGTTTTTTTTGTCCAATCCACGAATAAAAATCATTATCTACAAAACGCGTAACGTGATATTTGTTAAAGATTGAACCGTTTAAAATGCCTTCAAGTTCATTGCTGTCTATGTAATCATCATTGCTGATAATTTTGTACGCTATGATTTTTGCAAACGCGCTTAAATAGGTATGAACAAAAAATACTTCTTGAGAATCATCAAATTTTCCGTATGCAATGGATAAAAATTTCTTCCACTGTTCATACGCTGTAAAAACAGTAGAATCCTGTGTAATATCAGGGAGATATTTATTCATTGCATTCATCGTATTCAAAAACACCTGCGATGTTTCTCCGAAAGCAAGCGTAATATTTTCTAATGTTGCGGGCTGAATGTGCGTTTTGAATAAATAGCGGTCAAGAAAATAGAAGAAATCTGAAAATTTATTTTTTGTAAGGGTAAATGTTTCCGTGTGTTTCAGCTCTATTGCGGTTACAACAAGTTTTTCTTTTTGATGAATAAGCGTTTCGTAGTTCGGCGCAAAAACTTCCCAGTGAATTCCATCGGTTGCTATTAACACAAAATTGTAATCGTCGCCGGATTTCCAATTTCCCGCAGCATATTCGGCAAGCTGTTCTTTTGCATGGTCGCCGGTTTTATGTAAATCTTTTTCCCACTCAATAATTACATTGTTATATTGCGAATCGGCAGAGCCGGTTTTTATTCGTTCTTTCAGCGGAATGTTGAAATATAATTATTATCATTTATTTCTATTTTATCAATAATACCTTTTGCCGTTGAATCAGCATCAAAAAGCCGAACCAGCAGCGTTTTCAGCAGTTCTTTTTTCGCAAGTTCGGAATTTGCATGAACAATTTTGGTAAAATAAATTTCTATTTCGTGAAGATTCATGGCGCCTTAAAAATTCATAAAAGTTGCTCTTAATGTAATTCTTTTCATCTTTTACTGCAATAAATTACAGTAGGTCGCGTATTTGTTTATCTAGTATTTTGGCGGTTGTGCGAATTCTTTGTAAAGGTTTATATATAATTCTCTTAAAAACGAACGGACGAGCGCCTATACTTGTATTATTCAATTCGTGTATTCGTGGCTTCATTGATTTTAACAAATTTTAGGAATTTTATGGTTGGTTTGTTACATTGTGGTAGAAAATTTCTTTTAATCGTTCCCAAATAGAATTTGGAAAGAGGTAAATATTTAACTGAAGTTACGCAAAATAAAAAAAATGTGCCGCCATTCGGTATTCCGCACGTACGGCATTCAAAAAGCGGAACTTCAGATTTAAAATAAATCAGCGAAAATCTTTTATTTCAGTAAAATCGGCGGTTTAATGTTTTTAATAATATAAATTTATGCTCAGCGAACAATTAAAACAAAACGGTGTTGTCGGCGCGGGTGGCGCAGGATTTCCCACATACGTAAAAGCAAATTCCAAAGCGGAATTTGTTCTTGCCAACGGCGCGGAATGTGAGCCGCTTATCCACAAAGATGTGGAATTGATGCTTCATTTTCCCGAACAAATCGTCAGCGGAATGGCGATGATGATGAAGGCAACGGGCGCGAGCGGCGGAAAATTCGGCATTAAAGAAAAACACAGCGAAGCGATTGATGTGCTTGCGCCCTTCGTAAAAAAATCGGGAATAGAATTTTCTCTGCTCGGCGATTTTTATCCTTCCGGCGATGAATATGAATTAGTGTACGCCGCCACGGGAAGATTGATTCCTCCCGCGGGTCTTCCGCTTCACGTCGGCTGTGTGGTGAACAATGTTGAAACGCTTTATAACATTCATCAAGCGGCAAACAATATTCCTGTAACGGAAAAATTTATTTCCATTGCGGGCGCGGTTGCATCGCCAAAATCGTTCCGCGTGCCGATTGGAATTTCGTTCCGCGAAATACTTGCGGCTGCCGGCGGCGCTACGGCGGATGAATTTGGAATTTTCATCAGCGGATTGATGATGGGAAAACTTTCCTTCGATCTTGATGATGTTGTAACAAAAACTACCGCGGGACTTATTATTCTTCCCGCATCGCATTTTCTTGTGTCGAGAAAAAGTCAGCCTCAAAAAAATATGAACCGCATCGGAAAATCTGCGTGCGACCAATGCAGTTACTGTACGGAATTTTGTCCGCGCTACTTGCTCGGATATGAAGTTCAGCCGCACAAAGTAATGCGCTCGCTCGGCTTTACGCAGATGGGAACGCAGCATTGGAATCAATGGGCGGAATTGTGCTGCGCGTGCGGATTGTGTACGCTCTATGCGTGTCCCGAAGATTTGTTTCCGAAAGAATCATGCGACCAGGCAAAAGTAGAAATGCGGAACGAAGGAATTAAATTTGTTCAGCAGAAAGAAGTGCGCGTGCATCCGATGAAAGAATCGCGCAGAGTTCCGCAGTCGCAATTGCGCAAGCGATTGAATGTAGAAGACTGCGAAACGCCGTTTGATGCAAGGGAGTTTCATCCCGAATCTGTTATGATAAAATTATCGCAGCATGTCGGTAAAGCGGCGTCGCCTGTTGTTTCAGTAAACGATCGCGTGCAAAAAGGAACATTGATTGCATCGGTTTCTGAAAAAAATTTGGGCGTAAATATTCATTCCAGCATTTCGGGAACAGTTGCTCAGATCACCGATTCGTTTATAGAAATTAAAAGCGTTTGATAGCAGAGAAATAATTTTACCTCGCTACAAAGTTCAGTTTAGTCCAGACCTAACAGGTTTTTAAAACCTGTTAGGTCTTTTAAGGAAAAATATTATCACCTCGTTACAAAGCTCTGCTTTGTAACGAATACAATATGTTCCCAAACAGAGTTTGGGAACAAGAAAAAAAAATACCTCGCAGGTTTCAAAAACCTGTGAGGTATTTACAAGGAAAACATTATGGCAAAAAATTCTATCGGACTAATTGAACTCAGCAGCGTGGCTGCCGGCTACCAAGTAACAGATGCAATGCTGAAAGCGGCTGATACGGAATTGATTCTTTCCCGCTCTATCTGTTCGGGAAAATATATGGTAATGGTGCGCGGCGATGTTTCCGCCGTTGAAGCAAGCGTTGAAGCGGGAAAAGCGCTTGGAGATTTTTCTCTTATAGATTCATTCGTTATTCCCAATGTGCACGAATCAATTTTTCCTGCTATCGGCGGAACATCAAAAGTGGAAGTGCTGGAAGCGCTGGGAATAATTGAAGCATTTTCCGTTGCATCGTTGATTGAAGGAGCGGACGCCGCCGCAAAATCCGCAAATGTGCAATTGATTGAAGTGCGTCTTGCAATGGCGCTCGGCGGAAAAGCATTTGTTACGCTCACCGGCGATGTTGCCGCCGTGCAAAATGCTGTCGATGTCGGCGCAAAACTTATCGGCAAAAAAGGATTGCTGGTAAACTTTGTTGTAATTCCGCGCCCGCGCCCGGAATTATTGAGCGATATGATTTAAGATTATTAGATTTTTGGGTAGCGTCTCAGTTTGAATGTTAATCATACCACTTACGTCATTCCCGCACGCTTTTAGCGGGAATCCCTTCGGGACGGGCATGACGATTGAATTGAAAGCGAGACACTACCGATTTTTTTTAGTCTTGTGTTTTTTGTTTGCCATTTTTCTATATTCACTGTACATCATCTAAGGATGTATAATGAAAAAAAATATTTTTTATACGGTTCTTAATGCTGCATTACTGAACAGTTTTTTTATTCTTAATGCGCAAGAAACCGCTGTTGACTTCTCGCTCGATTCGCTGTTGAATACGCCGATTAACGCCGCCGCAAAATACGACCAAACAATCAATCAAGTTCCTTCTTCCGTTACAATTATTACTTCGGATGATATTGAGCGCTGCGGATTTCGAACCCTGGAAGACATCTTGAACACTGTTCGCGGTTTTTACACTTCATACGATAGAAACTATACCTATATCGGCGTGCGCGGATTCAGCCGTCCGACCGATTATAATAACAGAATTTTACTTCTGCTTGATGGACACACAGTAAACGAAAATGTGTATGGTTCTTCATTCTGGGGAACTGATTTTGTTGTAGATTTACGCGCAGTGGACCGTATAGAAATTATCCGCGGACCAGGTTCTGTTTTATACGGAACAGGAGCAATGTTTTCTGTTATCAATGTAATTATAAAAAAACCCGGTACTATTGAAGGCGCGCGCATCAGCGGAGAGTTTGGAAGCCGCGGCGAAAAGAATGCTTCTATACGGTACAGCAAAGAAATTTCTAGTATTGATTTTTTTGCCGCCGGTACCGCAACGAAAACCGCCGGAGAAAATATTTTTTACCGCGAATACGATTCCGCTAAAACGAATTTTGGAATTGCTAAAAATCTCGATTATGACAATCACGCAGGATTGTATGTGCGAGCAACGCGTAAAAATTATTCGCTGACAAGTTACATTATGTCCCGCGCCAAAGGAATTCCGACTGGAGCATTTTCAACGGATTTTAATAATCCGAATACCATGACGTTCGACCAGCGAAAAAATATTACATTTACTTACAAAAGAGATATCTCGTACAATAAATTTTTTAATTTCAGCGCGTCGGCAGACCGATATGATTATTTTGGCACCTATCCATACGGCGGGAAAAATACGCACGATGC
>CAYXEE010000001.1:31527-39559 GCA_964463935.1 uncultured Chitinophagaceae bacterium
CAAAAACATTCCCGCGTAGCTTACCGGTTTTGGAGCGACGATACCATATTCTTTGATAAAAATTTTCCCCGCTCGGTTGTTTCAATCTATGCCGATAATGAAATTCAACTTGTAGAAAATTTCTTTTTGCGCGGCGGCATTCGTTACGATTCCTATTCCAATGAAAAAAATTCTCTCACTCCGCGCGCAGCCGCTATTTATAATCCGTATAAATCCACAACGGTAAAACTATTATACGGCGAGGCGTTCCGTGTTCCTACGATTTATGAAAAATATTATTCCGATTCGTATTCCGGCTACAAAAACAGTCTTTCACTGTCTCCTGAAAAAATCCGCACCGTAGAACTTGTTGTTGAGCAGAGAGTGTCGCAAGAAATTTTTTGCGTCGGCTCGCTGTACAATTATCGTATGAGCGATTTAATTGACACAAAAATAGATGCGGCGGACAATTTGAAACAGTTTCAAAATGTCGGCATCGTTAACGCTTCCGGAATTGAATTGGAGGTAAACGGACGTTTTATGCCGGGCATTTCCGGCTACATCAATTATTCAATGCAGGCGGCAAACGATGAACAATCTTCCGCGCTGACCAATCAGCCCGCGCATCTGGTAAAAGCAGGCGCATCGTTTCCCATTTCTTCTTTTGCGTTTTTTTCTTTAGACGGCAGATATGAAACAAAAAGAAAAACTGTCTATAACGCCTATACAGATTCTTACGCTTTGTTGCATGGAAATGTAACGTACAAAATACTGGGAAATATTCTTGAAGCATCTCTTCGTGTAAAAAATATTTTTAATACAAGGTATTCAACGCCCGGCGGATTTGAACACATTCAACAGCAGATTGAGCAAGACGGCAGAACATTGTTATTTCGACTAAGCTATAGACCATGGTAAAAAAAGGGGAAAATAGAGCCGCTTTGTCGTTGGCGCTTTTTTTTGCGGCAGTTTTTTGTTCGGCGCAATTTTGCGCCGCGCAGGAAATGGCTGTTCCGATAAAAACGCAGTTTTCCCTGCTTCCCAAAATCCTTTCGTTGGAAAAAAATGTTTCTACTCGATTGAAAAACGAACTTGCTATCGGTATTGTTTATCAGCGGAACAACAGAGCTTCGTTAACGGTGAAAGAAAATATTTTTAATCTTCCGGAATTTGATGTTGTTGATTGCGCCGCGCCGGTAAAAGTAAATCTTATTCCTATTGAATATTCCAATTTTATTTCGCTTGCCGCCGAAATAACAAAATTAAAACTTCACGTACTGTACGTAACGCCGCTTCGGTCCGTTGATATTTCTAAAATTGCAGAATTATCCCGCCAGCAGCAGATTTTGAGTTTTACCGGCGTACCGGAATATGTTCAAGAAGGAATAACCGCAGGCATCGGCGCAAAAAACGGCAAGCCGCAGATTCTTATCAATATAACGGGAGCAAAAGCAGAGGGAATGAACTTCAGCTCCAAACTTCTCAATTTATCAAAGATTATAGAATAACAATGTTATTTATGTTTTCGACTCTTCGCGCAAAACTTATTACGCTCTATTCGCTTATCATCGGAGCAATTTCTCTGTTTGTAAATTTTTATTTTCCGTCCCAGTTGGAAAAACAATCATTGAAAGCGATAGAAGAAAAAGCGCACAGCATTGCAATTATGGTTTCGTACGGCGTAAGCCCGGCTTTGTATTTTAATGATTCAGAAAGCGCCGCTGAAGCGCTGCGCGCGGCGCGGCAAAACAACGATTTGCTGTTTTGTGTTGTTGAAGACAGTCTGCGGCAAATATTTGTTTCGGTGGAAGAACAAAAAGCAAAAGAAAATAATTATTATTCGTACGTATCGGATTCAATTTCTGCGGAAAATAATTTTATTGTTGATATTGAACCGATTGTATTCAATAAACGAAATTTAGGAAAAATAATTCTTGCTCTTTCATTAGAAGAACTGCGCGCGAACATTCAATCCGCGCGGCGTGCAGTTGCGCTGGTAAGTTTTTTAATTTTTCTTTTCGGCGTTATTGCCATTTACGGAATCAGTTTACTGCTGACGCAGCCGCTGAGTAGAATCGTTGAAACATTTGAAGATATTGCAGCGGGAAATTTTTCGCGCCGTGTTGAAGTTGCTTCAAAAGATGAAATCGGGCATCTTTCTGAATCGTTTAATACAATGGTGGAAAAAGTTGAACGCGCACAGCAGGAACTGCAAGGAGCTAACCGCGTGCTTGAAATGCGCGTTGAAGAACGCACCGAAGAACTTCGCGCAAGCGAAGAACGATACCGCAAAATGGTGGAATATTCGCCGGATGCAATCGGCGTTCACAGCGAGGGAAAACTTATTTACGTAAATCCCGCGGCGGTCGCGCTCTTTAAAGCAAACAATGCGTCGCAGCTGCTCGAACGTTCCGTTATTGATCTTGTGCATCCTGACTACAAAGCAAAAATAATTGATCGTTTTCGTCTGATGAACATTGAAAATAAAGTTGTTCCGCCGATTCCGGAAAAATTGATTGGAGTGGATGGAACAATAATTGACGCAGAAGTTTCTGCGCTTCCTTTTATTTACGACAATAAACCGGCGATTCATGTCGTCGTGCGCGATATAAGCGAGCGCCTGCGGGGAGAAGAAGATCGGAAAAAACTTGAACAACAGCTTCTTGCCGCGCAAAAAATGGAGAGCATCGGCACGCTTGCCGGCGGTATTGCGCACGACTTTAATAATATTCTTGCCATTATCAGCGGTTACGCGCAAATGATTGAAAAATCGGCAAAGAAGATCAATCCAACAATTACAACGCAGGCGGTTTCAATACAAACCGTTACGGAGCGGGGCGCAAGTTTGGTTCGCCAGCTTCTTACGTTTGCAAAAAAAACGGATACAAAAACGGAACTTGTTGAAATTAATTTACTTGTTGGAGAATTGGTCGGCGTGCTTTCGCAGACTTTTCCAAAAATAATTTCCATTCAAACGGAATTGGAAACGGAACTTCCGCCGATTTCGGCAGATCAAACGCAGTTGTATCAAGCGTTGTTGAATCTTTGTGTTAATGCGCGCGATGCAATTCTTGCGCATTACGAACGCTATGCAGGAAAAAATCTTCTAACCATTGTTACAAAAAGCGTTAACGGCGCCGACCTGAAAGAAAAATATCCTTCCGCAGAAAGCGGCGTTTACATCGGCATTGCAATTTCTGATACCGGAGCCGGAATGAACGAAACGATTCTCAATAGAATTTTTGAACCGTTCTTTTCCACAAAAGAAATCGGAAGAGGAAGCGGACTTGGTCTTGCCGTGGTGTACGGCATTGTAAACAGTCATAAAGGATTTGTTGATGTGCAAAGCGTTCTGAACGGCGGTTCTACGTTTACTTTGTATCTGCCGGCTGTGCCGGAATATCGCGCAAGCTGCGAAATACAATTGCAGCAAGAATTTATTAAAGCGGAAGGAAATGAAACAATTCTTCTTATAGAAGACGAGCGGATGCTTTTAGATATTAACAAATCAATTTTAGCATCGTGCGGATATTCTGTGCTTACGGCGACAGACGGCGAAGAAGCGCTGCAAATTTTTTCTGAACACACAAACAGCATTCACCTTGTTATTTCAGATTTGGGACTGCCGAAAATGGACGGGTGGCAGCTATATCAAGAATTCAAAAAAATGAAAGCAGACATTAAATTTATCATTGCCAGCGGGTTTATTGAAAAATCTGCGCGCGGTCAAATGCTTGAAAATGGCGTACAGAAAATAATAAGCAAGCCGTATAGCGCGGAAAAATTGACAAGTATGGTTCGTGAAATATTAGATGCTAAAATATAGTTAATGCAGCGCTTGAAATTTTTTTGTTTGCCGGGATGTCATTTTAATCGGAAAATTGTATATTCACAACACACGAATTTTTAAGGAAATCTTTATGAAACATTCATTTCTTCTTGGTTTCGCTCTGTTTCTTTTCTTCAGCGGCTGCGGCACAAGCGCGCCCGATTCATTTATGGAAGTTACCAAACAATACTGGGATATTGTTGATGTTAATCCGAAACTTTCGTACGACGAAGCTTGGCAGCGCGTGGTGTACATTATTACTAAAAAATTTGAATTGGAAATGATTTCAAAAGACGACGGCTATGTGCGTTCGGCATACGGTCCTTCATATTTTTCCGAAGCGATTACCAACAGCCGGTATCACGTTCGCATTGTAACAAAATTTACTCCAAACAGAAAAAAAGTAGAATTTAAGATTGAGGCGCAGGTGTTCGACGGCAAAGTGTGGGTGAACGGAACAGATTCGCGCGTTGCGGCAAATATGCGCAAAGATTTTGAATTTTCTCTCGGCGTAGAAAAGAAAAAGAAATCTTCATCGCCGGCAGATTCTTTGCATATAAAAACGCCTGACGAAGAAGGCGATTCAAGCGCCGAACAACATTAACATTTGCATTGAATGCAGTTCAAAAAAAGCGGCGAGCAACATTTGCAGTTTTCCAAGTTATACAGCATAAAAAATAATTATACGCATGCGGCGCACATTAAACGGTTGCGCCGCTTTTTATTTACTCACAATAGTTAAGGTTCTCTATGAAAAAATTTTTTGCTTTTCTTTTTCTTGTTCAGTTTGTTTTTGCTCAGCAGGAAAGCGTTGATTCTGCAATGATGGCGAAAATCCGCGATGAAGGAATGAACCGCTCGCAAGCGCGCGAAATTCTTTCGTGGCTTTCGGATGTGTACGGTCCGCGGCTTACCGGATCGCCGGCATTTAAGCGTTCGGCGGAATGGACAACAAAAAAATTTAACGAATGGGGACTTTCTAATGTAAGAGTTGAAGGCGTTGATAATTTTGGACGCGGTTGGCAGTTAAAAAAATATTATGCAAACGCGCGCGGTCCGCAAACATTTCCTCTTATTTCCTATCCTAAAGCGTGGTCGCCCGCTGTAAAAGAAAATACGGAAGGCGATGTTGTGTATTTAGAAGCCGATTCTCTTCCGCAGTTACTGCAATACGCCGGAAAGTTAAAAGGAAAATTTGTTTTGCTAAGCAAGCCGACCGATTTAAAAGCATATTTCACTCCCCCGGCTACGCGGTACACAGATTCATCATTACTGCGTCTTGCCAATGCGGATGTTCCGCGGCGCGGCGAAATGAATTATACGCCTCCCGCATCTCAGCGAGATGCGCAAATGTTGAATTACAAAAAATGGGAAATGCTGATGAACGAAAAAGCTGCGGCTGTTCTTACCTCTTCGCCGGCGCAGCGCAACGAAGGAGGAAGCGTATTTCCTTCGCATCCCGATACTCCGTACACAAGCCCGAACAGAATTTCATCGTATAGCAGTAAAGCGCCGAAAAATCTTCCGCCGCAAATTGAAGTGGGACAAGAACATTACAACAGAATGGCGCGGATGATTCAAAAAGGAGAAAAACTTTCCATCGTAATGACGCTTAATGTTGAATGGACAAAAGAAGATTCTGTATATAATGTTATTGCAGAAATTCCCGGCACAGATTTGAAAGATGAAGTTGTTATCATCGGCGGACATTTAGATTCGTGGCATGGCGGTACGGGCGCAACGGATAACGGCACCGGCGTAACGGCTTGTATGGAAGCGATGAGAATTCTTAAAACAATCGGCGCACAGCCGCGCAGAACAATTCGCGTTGCGTTATGGGGAGGCGAAGAGCAAGGTCTTCTCGGCTCGCGCGCGTATGTAAAAAAATATTTTGGCGAACGCGAAGGAGGCAATCCGTTTACGCAAAGCGGTGGAAAAATAAATTTAAAACCCGAAGCGGAAAAAGTTGCGGCGTATTTTAATAACGATAACGGCACAGGAAAAGTGCGCGGAATTTATTTGCAGGGAAACGAATCGCTTCGTCCGATTTTTAGAGCGTGGCTTGCTCCGTTCCGCGATCTCGGCGCATCAACAATTACGGTCGGCAGCACCGGCGGAACCGATCATCAAGCATTTGACGGCATTGGGCTTCCGGGATTTCAATTTATACAAGACCCGATTGAGTACGGAACGCGCACATGGCATTCTACAATGGATGTGTGGGATCGTTCGCAAGATGAAGATATGAAGCAAGCGGCAGTATTGATGGCGGCATTTGCATACAATGCGGCAATGCGCAATGAAAAACTTCCGCGCAGACCGATTATGCCTTCTGCAAAGCCGGTTGACAGCAAAGGTTTTGAAGATGAATGGGGCTGCGGTCACGACCATTCGCATTGATTTTTTTCACCGCAGAGACATAAAGACGTAAAAAGAAATCAAATTAAAAACTTATTCCCAAATTCTATTTGGGAACAAGAGATATTTTTCTTTACGTCTTTGCGGTGCAATCAAGTTTTAAAAAATATTTTCTTTTGCGTCTTTGTAGTAAAAATCTATGTCAACAACAATTATTCCCGCAGCAACGCCGCATCAAATAGAAACAACGCGCGCACTTTTCATTGAATATCAGCAATGGCTGAATTTCTCTCTCTGCTTTCAAAATTTTGATAAAGAACTTGCCGAACTTCCTGGAAAATATTCCGCTCCAATGGGAAGATTATATCTTGCTGAATACGGCGGAACAATTGCCGGCTGTATTGCGCTTCGCCCGATGGATGATGAAAATTTTTGCGAAATGAAACGGCTGTATGTAAAAGAAGAATTTCGCGGAAAGAAAATCGGGAAACTTCTTGCCGAAAAAATTATTGCAGACGCAAAAAAAATCGGATACCGTGCAATGCGCCTTGATACGCTGCAACGGATGAACGCCGCGCGCACGCTTTACACACAGCTCGGATTTACAATTATTCCTCCCTACTATTACAATCCATTGGAAGAAACGGTGTATATGGAATTACATTTGTAAACTAAAAGCATGTTTGCGGTAAACATTACCTTAAAAAGAAAATAGACGAATTGCGTTTATCCGCCCATATTGGTATAATAAACGAAAGTTTATTGCGTATAGCAGAATGTTGTAGGCAATGCTAAAAAGACCGCCACATGCGAATCTCACGACAATTTTAACGACATTTGAATTATGCAGACAAACATATTTGGTGAAATAGAGTTACACGGTTTGACAATTGAACAAGCTGCAAAGACCGCTAACGTTTCTTCTGCAACAATTCGTAATTGGATTTAGACTGGTTACTTAACTCAATCCGGCAAAGGCTTGGTTTCTCAAGAGTCATTGGAAAGTTTTATGTCAAATGTTGCTGGCAAGGAAAAACTGAACTCAAGAGCAAACAAGTTACTTAAAGATGAACACGACCACACCGAAGTTTCAGAAAACATAAACTTGTTAGTTGCAAAGCACAGAGGCGAGAGTATTGGTATTGAATATGAAAACTCGTTATCAGATTCATACCGTAATAAGGAAGGTATCTACTATACTCCCTCTTGGGTTGTAAGAGATATGTTCCGAGATATACAAGTCAGACGAGATTCTATTTTCTTAGACCCCTGTTGTGGTTCTGGCAACTTTATTATTGAGGCAATTAAGCAAGGTGTTGCCCCCGAAAATGTTTATGGATTTGATGTAGATGAAAACGCTGTTTTCATCACTAAGCAACGTATAAAAGACGAGTTTGGGTTTGAGGCTACCAACATAAGAGTTGGGGACTTTTTACAAGAATCGCACAAGTTGAGCAGAGCCAATATTTCCTTTGACCTCATTTTTACCAATCCACCTTGGGGTAAGAAAATTGAAAAATCTGAAAAAGAAAGTTATGCTACGTTATATCGTTGCGGTAACAGTTTAGATACTACATCTTTGTTTTTGGGTGCAAGTTTATCCATCTTAAAACCAAATGGCTTTTTAGGCTTCTTAATACAAGAGGCATTTTTCAACATCACAACATTTGAAGACATACGAAGAAAGGTAATAGCAAAGAGAATTTTACGATTTATAGATTATGGAAAGGCATTCAAGGGTTTGGTGACAAAGGCACAAGCAATAGTTATTGAAAACAAACAAGCTGAACCAAAAGATAGCATTGAATGTTGCGTTGACGAGATTTCTTTCAAGAGGAGTTTACAATCTTTCTCAGTCAATCCAAA
>CAYXEE010000002.1:0-24809 GCA_964463935.1 uncultured Chitinophagaceae bacterium
GCAGGCGCCTCCCAAAGGTCCCGAAGGGATCCCTTAGGGAGATGCCTTTCCGAAGGAACACTTCGTGTCGGCAGAAGGATAACCTTAGAAACTTAAGAGTGCCTCTCTCAGCATGACCATCTGCGTAACTTCAGTACTTAACTGAAGTTACACAAAATCAAAAAAATGTTTATGAAATTCGCTCTAACTTTCCTTTTCGTTTAACAATGTTTTTATAGTCCCACTGTATTTCTTTCGATTTTTTCAACCAGCGTTTCAACTCCCCTTTTTTAATTTCTTTTACATTTGTATAGCAAAATTCTGCCGCTTTAAAGCTCCCTTCATGCTGTAATTTTTCTTCATCAAACGACTGACCGCTCCAAAAAAGAAGCCGAACGCTCTCTTTTAATTTGCAGTATCCGACAATCGGATTTCCATCTAAAAACCAAACGGGATGACCGTGCCAAATTTTATTTTCTGCATCCTTTAATACTGCGGTAATTTCTTTTGCAAGCATGTTGCAAATTTCTTTATCGCCTGCGGAAAGTTTACTGTTGTATGCTCGAATTTCTTTGTTCATAAATATTTATGTTTTGTTTTGAAGAAATTTTTTTGAGAACGGATTGTAAGTGCGTAGAAATATTAAATTATGAATTTCGCAAAATCTTCTCCATTACTTTTCCTTTTGCCAATTCATCAACTAATTTATCTAAATATCTTACTTTCTGCGTCAACGGGTTTTTAATTTCTTCCACGCGATAGCCGCAAATTACGCCGGTAATAAATTTTGCGTTGGAATTCAGCGCGGCTTTTTGAAAAAATTGTTCAAGTGTTGCTTTTTCTTTAATAAGTTCTTTCAATTTTTTTTCGTCGAATCCCGTCAGCCATTCAATAACTTGATGTAATTCTTTTTTTGTTCTCCCCTTCTTCTCCACTTTTGCAATATACATCGGATAAACAGAGGCGAAGGTCATTGAAGCAATGCGTTCATCGTGCGAGTTTGTATTATTCATAAGTTTTTATTGTTAAAAATTATTTTGTTGTTTTTGCGCCGATTGATTCGCCGAGTTTTTCATACACGGCATCGTTCGGCTCCCACAATTCAATTTTGTTACCTTCAATATCCATAATGTGAACAAATTTGCCGTAATCAAACGCTTCAATGGAATCAACAATTGTTACGCCGTTGTTCTTTAACTGCGCAACAAGCGCTTCAAGATTTTCTACGCGGTAATTGATCATAAAATCTTTTGTTGACGGCTCAAAATATTTTGTCTTTTCGGAAAATGGACTCCACTGCGTAAATCCTTTTTTGGCTGTGTCGGCTCCTTGTCTCCACTCAAAGACGGCGCCGTATTGATTGGTATTCAGACCGAGATTCTCAGCGTACCATGCTCTCATTTTTTTAGGATCTTTGCATTTAAAGAAAATGCCGCCGATGCCCGTTACTTTTTTAACTGCGCGCTCTCCACTGTTCTGTTGTGTTAAAATCACATTTGCAGAAAATCCGAGAAAGAACGTTGCCGCAAAGGCAAGAACAAACAAAATTATTTTTTTCATAGCGTGTGTTTAGTATTTAATGAGAAAGAAAATTGTTTACCACAAAGCCACAGAGAAAATATTAAAGAAAAAAATGTGTATCGGTCTAATTTTTAACCTGTATTATACGTTTAGAGTTTCTTCTAATATCGTTTTAAATTCATTTTCATTTGCGTAATTGTAAAACGGAACGGCTGTTATTAAATATGTGTCTGTGTGGATTTTGATTGTCTTTTGTTCGGTTCTTATTTCTTGCAAAAAAACTTCTTTCCATTTGTCGTGTCCTAACAAGTGGTTTCCTTTCGGCTCAATGAAAACTTGATAAGTCAGTTGTTCTCCGCCGCGCTGTTTACAAAAAAGCAAAAAATCCGGTTCAAAAGCGCGTCCGCGTTTATCGAAAATTTTAATTTCTCTTTCATTTCGAATTAAGTAAATTTTTTCAAACTTTTGTTTCAGTCCCTCAAATCGTCTGGCAAAAAGTTCTACAAATTTCTTTTCTTCGCTTGTTCCGTAGTTGGCGTTGTAAACATACCAAGGTTCGTTAGCCACCAAAGTTTCCTGCCCGTCTGCTCGTTCGCTGTCTTTGTAAACTTTAATTTCTTTGTCCTTGAAAACTTTGTGAATTGCTTCTTTGATATAGTCTGAGCCTTCATATTCTGTTGAATTACTCTTAATGTCAGCTTCAATCGCTTGTAATAAACCATTCAGAGCTTGCAAATAGTCAAAATGTGAAATTTCTTCCAGTCGTTTAACTGTTCCGCTAAATGTGATTTCTATGCCTGCTAAAAAATCGGTGTTTTCAATGAAATTGGAAAGCGAGCCAACGCTTGGAAAATAGTGCAATAAATTATTGAAGTAGAAAAATGGATTTTGACTTAGTGCAAAGCGGATTGTGTTTTTTGGAATTTCATTCAGTTTTAAATCTTTGGTTTTAATCACTTCATCATTTGAGGTCGGACTTTCCATTTCAAAAAATGCGCTCGACATTCTGCCAACTCCTGAAGATAGGGTATAGCGATAATTTGTTTTCTTTACTCCTAAGTCTGCAAATGATTTTATATTGTCAAAACTCTTTGGAATTTTCTTGTTGAAGAAAACGTGTCCGCCTCGATAAAAGTCTGTTCTCTTAAAGTCTAATTTTAAAGTCAGCTGCTTGGCAACAAGGTTTTCATCATCTTCATAAATACCTGAATCAACAAGGGCTTTCTTCAATTCCGAAATGTATCGGCTATCTTCTTTGGTGTGATAATACAGTTCTTCCAAAGTTTTTAAGTCGTTAGAAACATCATCATCAAATTTTCGGGTAAACTTGTCTTGTCCTTCTTCTAATGCAAAAGGATAATACCTTGCACCACGACCAATTAACTGAGCTTCTGAAAGTGTTGTTTTCCCAGGATTACCGTCTTTACCGTCTCGTTCTTCATATAAGCGAACTATATCAAATAAATTTAAAACATCCCAACCCTCATTCAGTTTCTGAACTGCAAAAACGGCGCGAATCGGATTGTTTTCATCTTCCAAAGTGTTGAGCAAGATTTGATTTTGCTCTGCCTCTGCATCATTGTTGGCGCTTAGGCAGTTTTCTAAAACAACCCATTTTTTCAGTTCTCCGTTGTCTGTAACGTAATTGGGTTCTTTTTTTAGAAGATGCTCTAAGGTTTGGTAGAATTTCATTGGTTTTTTAGTTTAGTAAACACGTCGGATTGTTTTTTACTTGTTTCATCAAAAATATTTCTGCGTTATGCCAAAACAACAATGTAATACGTGGGCGCATTATTTTGTAAATGTTATTTTTTTGCGGTTGTTTTTCACTTCATCCGTCTGAGACGAACATTCTTTAGAATAATTTGTTCAAAAAAAATTTTTTACGAAGAATCTGTATTTTGCAATATCTTTTATTTTTTTCTCAATCTCCGCCAAATGAAGAAACGTCGAAACTTGTGGAGTCTATAATGCCGAGAAGGCGTTCGATGTTTCTAAAACTCCAGTTTACTTTATTGCTGAGAACAATAATGGAAGTTTTATCTTCTAATCTGCGAATGTAGAGAGAGTTGTACCCGCGCCACCAGCCGGCGTGGTAAATAATTTTTGTTCCGTCGTCAAGCATTTCAATGCGCCAGCCGTAGCCGTAGCTGCTGTCGTGTTTATAGTCGTAGCTGAGAGGGGTGAATGCTTCTTCAAGCGTGGATTGTTTTATCAGCGAATCGGTGTACAGCGCCTGATCCCACTTAAACATATCTTCAACGGTGGTAAAAATTCCTTTATCGCCCACAACGCCGCTTAAAAAATCATCCTGCGCGGGACGGCGGTTTTTGTTATGTCCTTTTGTCTGGTAGGCGGTTGTTTTTTTATTGTTCGGATTAAAAACAAATGTGCTGTTCATTTGCAGCGGAGCAAAAACATTATGCTCCATAAATTCATCAAACGAAACGCCGGAAATTTTTTCCACAATAGAAGCAAGAACCGCGTAGCCGGTATTGCTGTATTTGTAACGCTGGTCGGGTTTAAATTCCGGTCTTGGTTTGTGTTCAATCAACATTTCCATTACATCGGTGTTGGATAAATATTCGCGCTTATTTTTCCAAAAATTTCCTGCAAACGACATATAATCCGGCAGCCCGGATCGGTGCGCCAGCAATTGGCGAATGGTAATATTTTTGTACGGAAAATCGGGGAAAAATTTTTGAACAGAATCGTTGAATTCCAATTTCCCTTGGTCGTGAAGCATCATAATTGCGCCGGCGGTAAATTGTTTTGTAACGGAAGCAATTTGAAACACAGATTCAATATTCAGCGGCGTTTTCTTTTTCAAATCGGAATAACCGAACGCATTTTTATAGAGAATTTTTCCGCTGCGCGCTATCAGCACGTTGCCGTTAAATCCTTTTTGTTCCGCTAAAAATGTAAAGAGAGAATCATAACGGTCGGCAATAAGTTCCTGCCTGCGCTCTTCTGCAAAATTAACTGAAAGAGTAGAAGTCTCGGACGGTCTGTCCGAATGGAAAGACAAAAAAGTTGTTACAAGCAGTACGTAATAAGAAAATGCCGCCATTTAACCCAAAAATTATTGAAAAATACTTTACAAATGTAAAAAAAATACCAATACAACGCTATAAAAGAATTTGCAACCAACTTAAAGTAAAACTTTAACTATTAAAACGCAAATAATTGATTTCGTTCACTAAGCTGCTATAAGAATGGCGAGCGAAAAATAAGATATGCCTCGCGATTTTCTTCGGTAAATTCAAGAAACTTCGGACATATTACAACGGAATTTGAAATGCGAATTGCATTCCTGAAGAATTGGGAGATGGAATAATTCCGACTGAAGATGATTTTATTTTGTGAAGAGCAGGAATTCCATAGCCAACTGCGCCGCCGACTGCAGCGCCGACAAGAACATCTGTGGGAAAATGCGCGCCGGAAAAAATTCTCATCAATCCAACAGCGGAAGCAGCGCTCATTGAAGCAATCCACACGGCAGATTTATATTCTGAATTTGGATAAAAATCGGAATAGACGGTTGCAAGAAATGTCATAGAAGCAAATGCCCACGTTGTATGACCGGAAAAAAACGAACGCCGCGCTTCAACATCCTGTTTTAATTCCAGCGGCGCGTTGGGATTGTATAAATACGGACGCGTTCTGTTTACCGGTCCTTTGCCGAACGATGGAAGAAATGTAGCGAGCAGCGCGGTTTCAACATACATTATAGAAACTGTCTGCCAATCATTTCCAATTTTTGAATCGGTAAAGAGCAAGCCGATCGGCGCGGCGATGCAGGCGGCAATTAAATAATCGCTGGCTTTGGAAATTTGCGGCGATGCAAAATTTGTCGCCCAGCGGTCAACAATGTTAATAGAATTTTTATCAAGCGCAGAAAATTCTGCCGGGGTTAAGGCGTGCAGCGTATCATCAAGCGCGGCGGCGGCAAAAGAAACTACAATACTTCCGCCGAGAATTATTCCATCTTTTTTCCATGATGATTCGTACGGAGATTGCGCGTAAGAAAATGCCTGAACGGCAAACAGCGAAACAAAAAAGAAAACGCATTTTTTTTTCACGCGCATACCAAAGATATTACAGATGCGCGGCGCGAGTTTCGTAATCTAAACCGATAAGATGACGATTAACCCAAATGGTGTTTGCCTGCGATTGCGCCTTTTCTAAAAGAAATTTTGCAACAACCTTGCGAAGTTCTTTTTTTTCTTCTTTGTTCAGTTTGAACGAAGAAATATCGAGAACGCCGTTAGTAATTTCGGGAAGAAGAGATGTATCAATATCCATAATTTTTTTAACGTTAACCGTAGAAGCGTATGACGAAGATAAGAGAAAAAAAATTAAAAGCACAACAAGAAAAATGAAAATAAAAAAATTTAATTTTCTGTTTGCAAAAATATTTCTTGACAAAAAACCAAACCTTCGCCGCAGACTTTCAGCCGATAGTGCCGTTACGGAAAATTTTTCAGCCGCCGCTTTACATTCACCTTTCATTTGAATAACTTATCGGGAATAAATTATAACGCTTTTCAACAACGCGCAGAGTATGTAGCGCTGCGCAATTTTTTTTAACTGCTTTTTGATGCAAAAAAAAGAAAGGTTTACGGTATGCCCACAACGGAAGAACGCCGCATGAAAATTCAAAAAATAAAATCCCTTCCGGGAATTCTTGATTCGGTGCTGGAGGGACTCAGCGATGCACAGTTAGATACGCCGTACCGCGACGGCGGCTGGACGGTGCGGCAGGTCGTTCACCACTTATGCGATTCTCACATGAACGCATTTCTCCGAATTAAATGGATGATTGTAGAAGATGTTCCGACAATTAAACCATACAACCAAGATGCGTGGGCGGCAACGCCGGAATACAAACTGCCGATTCTTGAAGCGCAGCATTTACTGCGAGGACTGCATGAGCGCTGGGTTGAACTGCTCTCTGCGTTAACCGAAGATCAGTGGAGCAGAACTGCAAATCATCCCGAGCGCGGAATTGTTACGGTAGATTCTATGCTGGAAACATACGCGGCGCACGGAGAAAAACATTGCGGTCACATTATGAGCTTGCGCGAAAAGATGGATTGGTAATATGGCTTCTGCTCTGCGACAACACAATAATATTTATGATTATTCTACGAGATATTTATAAATCATTTGGAGATAAGCACGTACATCGCGGCGTAAATTTTGAAGTGCGCGACAAAGAAACGCTTGTCATTCTCGGACGAAGCGGAGGCGGTAAAAGCGTTCTTCTGAAAATGATTATCGGTTTACTAAAGCCGGATCAAGGTTCTATAAATGTTGACGGCGCAGAAGTAACCTTAATGAATTTTAAACAATTGCAGCGGCTTCGTTTTAAGTTCGGATTTTTATTTCAAGGGGCGGCGCTGTTCGATTCAATGACGGTCGGCGAAAATATTGAACTTGCGCTCCGCCGCCATTCCGATTACAAAGATGTTGATATTTCGGAGCGAGTGCGATACGCGCTGAATCTTGTCCGTTTGGAAAATGTTGAACATCTTATGCCTTCCAGCATTTCCGGCGGAATGAAAAAACGAGTCGGTCTTGCGCGCGCCATTGCATTAACTCCAAAATATATGCTGTACGATGAACCGACAACAGGATTAGACGTAGAAACTGCAGACGGAATAAATCTTTTAATTAACGAATTAAAAACAACGCTCGGCGTTACTTCTGTTGTTGTTACGCACGATATTCACAGCGCATTTGTCGTAGGAGATAGATTTGCAATTTTTGAAAACGGCAGATTTATTATGACGGGAACAAAAGACGATATTCGCAGCAGTCCAGACCCTGAAGTGCGAAAATACATTGAAAGCGAAATTGAAACATAGGTGAACCATGAAACTTTCTAACGATGCGCGAATTGGAATAGCTGTTTTTCTTGCCGCCGCAGTTTTAATCGGCGGAATTATTTTTTTAAAAGGCATTGATTTCCGCGCGCATGATTACAGTCTGACAATTTTTTACAATAATGTTAACGGATTAACAATCGGCAGTCCGATAACTATTGCCGGACTTTCTATCGGCGCCGTGCAGGATCTTCGCTTAGCCGGTTCAATGATTGCCGTTGATGTTTCCATTAAAAAAGATGTGCTGATTGCAAACGATTCCCGCGCATATATTAAAAGCGCTAATCTTATGGGAGGAAAACAAATTGCAATAACGCCGGGAAGCAGCGAAGAAACGCTTCAGCCCGGAGATACGCTCAGCGGCGCATACGAAGCGGATTTAACGGAATTAACTTCAACGCTTTCGCCGATTTCTACAAATGTACTGGGCATTTTAGAACGCGTGAACACAACATTCGACGATCCGACTCGGAGAAACATTCAAATAACGCTGTTGGAATTCAGCCGAGCGGCGCGCGAATTGCAGACAATTGTTAAGCAGCAAGGGGGAAATATTGATTCCGCAGTCGGAAATTTTTCTACATTTTCCAAACAGCTTACGGAATTTGCAAAACAACTTGATACCATTGCCGTTACTCAGCGCGGCAATATTGATGATGGAGTAAAAAGCATCCGCGCTACCGCAAAAACAATGGAAGATGCGGCTAATAGATTTAAAGATGCAAGCAACTCTATTAACAATGTTTTTAAAAAAGTTGAACTCAGCGAAGGTTCGCTCGGAAAATTTATTAACGACGACAGACTGTACCGTCATCTCGATTCACTTGCAATTAATTTAAACGAACTTGTAAAAGATATAAAAGCAAATCCGAAACGGTATGTAAGCATCAGCGTATTTTAAAATTGGAAGGAACGCGCTTATGGATATTTTTTGGATGATATTTATGTATCTGCTTGGCTTTCTTGCGCTGGGAATTATTGCCGCCGCATTTTATCTGCCGTTTTATCTCTACAAAAAGTGGGAAGGAAAATGGAAATTTGTCGCGCTTCTTCCGTTAGCATTCGCGCTGGGAGATCTTTTGTTCATTATTATCGACGTTTCAATAGATCCCGCTTCTCATAATCTTTGGCCGTTTGAATTAGTAATGGCTAGTGTTTTTGGAATTGCGGCGGCAGCGGTTGTGTTTGTAATTCGGAAAATTTCTGAAAAAATAATCAAAAGAAAACAGTTGCCGTCATAATTATTCCAGCAGTTGAACAAAATTTTTTACTGAATGAAAAATTGAAATCAACGTAGTTTCTATCGTCTCAATATTTTCTCCCTGCAAATGCGGTAACGATTCTATAACAATACTCCATGCTTCGTTGCTTTGTAATTCGTGCAAGTTTACTGTTTCGCCAATGCCAAAATCAATTTTTTCGGCTATCACATCGGCTATGCGTATTATTGCAGTTAATGTTTTATCGCCTCCGCTGTGTTGTACATCATGGTGGGCGCGCATTACCTCCGCAATACATTCGGGCAAATTCCATTTTTGCGCAAGCAGGCTTCCAATTTCCTCGTGCGTTATTTGCATAATTTCTTTTTCTGCTTCAACATCGGAAATTTTTTTATCTGTAATTCTGCGCGTTACAGTAGAAAGTTCTTCCGGAAAAAATTCTGCAAGAACAATTTTTCCCATATCGTGAAGCAATCCAGCGGTAAACTCTTCCCCGTTTGTAAAATACCCTGCGTATCGCGTTACAATGCGGGAAAGCATAGCGGCGGCGATACTGTGTTTCCATAAAGCGCGAAAATAAAATTGCTGAGATTGATTCAACAAGAAAAATTTTTGCTGAAGCTGGCATGCTATAATTAACCGCTGAACTTCATCAACGCCGAGTAATTTTACGGCGTGCGATATTGTTGAAACATTCCATCGCAACCCATAAAACGCCGAATTTGCAAGACGAAGCAGTTTTACTGTTAAAGATGGATCCGCTTCCGCAATACCTATAAGCATGTGAATATCTATCGGTGTTTTGTGTTGCAACAACGCTCGAACCGATTCGTTGGGGAAAGAAACAAGTTCGTCAATCTTTTCAATCTCTTTTCGTATGTTTTTCATAGCAGTAAAAAATTATTTATTCATTATGCTTCCAAATTATACAAACATAGAAACAAAATCGTTGCTCATTTCAAAGTTTTGGCGTAATTCCTGCTCGCAAACTTCCGCCGTAATATCCGCAAGGTGGGGAAAAATTATTTGCAGCGATGTCCAGCTTTCTTCTTCTTCTAAAATAAAATTGCTTCGCTGTTCGTTAATTCCAAATTCCCACCGCTCGCACAGGATATCTGCAAAACGAATGATTGCGGCAAGCGTTAAATTTTCATCCGTAACGCCAAGATTATGATGACTGCGTATCACTTCTATCAATATGGCGGGAAGCTTCCATCGTTCTGCAAGCTGCGCTCCTATTTCCGCATGATCAATGGCAAGAATTTGCAGTTCGGCTTCCACATCTTTCATTGCAAGGTCGTTTATCATTTGCCGTGTAATGTTGAGCGCATCGGGAAAATATTGCGCGATTACAATTTTTCCTATGTCGTGAAGCAAACCGGCGGTAAATTCTTCGCCGTTATTTCTGAAGTGAACATATTGCGTTAACAATCGAGCAATTGTTGCAACCGCAACGCTGTGCTTCCATAATTGTTCAAGATATTCTTTTTGACTGCTGTTTAGCGAAACAACGTTTTCTTTCATTTGATACATTAATACTAAGCGGCTTATTTCTTCAAACCCAAGAAGCATAATTGCGTGCTTGATATTAACAACAGCCCAGCGAATGCCATAATAGGAAGAATTTGCGGCGTGAAGAATTCGTGCGCTTAACACGGCATCCGTTTCAATAAGAATCACAATTTTTTCAACTGTAGGAGAATTTTTTGAAAGCTCCGTCATTATTTGTGTTACAATTGCAGGGAAAGGAACTATATCGTTTATATTTTCAATTTCAGAGCGAATATCTCTCATACAACAACATTCTCCATAATTGCGAATAATTTAATGTACCGTTAATTTACAGAAAGAGAAATATAATAAAAAAAGGAAACTTGTGTTTCCTTTTTTTATCGCCAAAACATAATGAAACAATTATTTTATCAGTTTCTTTTTCTTTTCCCGCAACCCGCGCAATACAATGACAGATATTTTTAGTTTTTAAGAAACAAATAAGCGCCGTTTACTTGCACACCGCTTTAAACACGCGCATAAAATTTCCGCCGAGAATTTTTTTCACATCGGCAGAAGTGTAGCCGCGTTTCAACAACGCCAATGTAAGATTCGGCATTTTAGAAACATTTTCCAAGCCGACCGGCGCAGTAATTCCGCCGTCATAATCCGCTCCGATGGCAATATAATCTATTCCAACAAGATTTTTTATGTAATCTATATGCGCAATAACAGTATCAATAGTTACTTTGCTCGCCGCCGCCGTGGAAAGAAATGCTGTATAAAACACAACGCCGATAACTCCGCCGCTTTTTGCAATTGCTTTAATTTGGTTGTCGGTTAAATTTCGCGTGTGGTTGCGCAAAGCGCGGCATCCTGAATGACTTGCAATGATTGGATTTTTTGTAACGGTGAGAATATCTTCTATTGTTTTTATTCCCGTATGCGAAACGTCAATCAGCATTCCGAGCGAATCCATTGTTGTAATCACTTGCTTGCCAAAATCAGAAAGTCCCTTTGTTGCAGATTGTGCGTCCGCCGCCGATACCGCCCACGACAATGAAACATTCCACGTAATTGTCATATACCTTGCGCCATAATTGTATAAGTTAATTAAGTATTGAAGCGTATCATTTATAGCGCTTCCCCCCTCTACGCCAAATATTCCGGCAAATTTTCCTGATTGTACAACCGACTGAATTTCAGAATATGTTTTTGCCTGACTGATAAGCGGCGAATACCGCGATTGCTGAACCTTAAATGTATCAATCATTTCTAATACTCGCTGGTACGATGAATTTACATAAACGCGCGGATCGGGCCACAGCGAAAGCATTTGCGCATCAACGCCGCCGTCGCGAAAGCGCGGAAGGTCGGATTGATTGGTAGTATGCCGCGCGCCAATTTGGTAACCTTCTACTGCTAATTCCATTATATCGTTATGTAAATCAATGACAAACGCGCGGTTGTGAACAGTTGACAATGAAAAATTTATTTCAGAATTATTTTTCAGAGAAATGGAAACAGAATCCGATTCATATCCAAGTTTGGAAACACGGATCAAATATTCGCTGGAAAGAATTTTATTGAGCGAAGAAGTTTCTATAATTCCGCGCGTTAAAACAGCGTCGCCCAAACCGCCGCTGCTTCCGCCGTCGAGCTGGATCATTTTTTTTGTTACAACGCCGTTTCCAAATCGTAACGAATAAAACAACGCTCCCGCAGCGCCAATACTTGTCCATTGCACGGAATATTCTCCCGCGCTTACTTCATACGTTTTTGAATCAAGCAATTGTCCAAGCGTATTGTAAACGGATAATGCCGCCTGTCCTGCACGCTGAACCGTAAAAGAAATTTGCGTAGTAGGATTAAATGGATTAGGATAATTTTGATGTAACAAAAAAGAATTTGGAATAGAGTTGTTGTTTTCAACGCCGCTGGTTTGAAAAGTGTACGACCATTTTCCTAAGCTGTTAGCGCGTATGGAATATTTTTCCGAAGAATTTTCTTTGTTAATAATTTCAACAAGAATAGAATCAATCGGCGCAAGAGACGCGGAATCGCTCACCGTTCCGCCGATTGTAATTTGTCCGGCAAAAACAATTTGCGACGCGAGCAAGAGAACAAAGAGAAATAATAGCCGCATCATATTTATATGAATAAAGTTTATTCGTCTTTCCCGCATGGTGTAAGCGGGAATCCCCGCCTGCCAACTAAAAAATATAATGGCGGGCAGGTATATTAAGGATGCCCGATAGAAACATTTTCCGAAGGAATCTCCCAAAGGGATCACTTCGGGACGGGCATGGCAATGTTGATTTTATTTCATCAAAACAATTTTTTGTGCAGCGCTAAAACTTCCGCTTTGCAGGCGAACAAAATAAATTCCTGAACTTAATAGCGACGCATTGAATTGAACCGAATAATTTCCCGGCATCTTTTCTTCGTTTACTAACGCTGCAATTTCTTTTCCAAGTATATCATAAATTTTTAAGGAAACTTGCATGAGCGGACGAAAGTCCGTTCCTTTATGGGACGGTCTTTCGACCGTACCTACATTTGGAATTTGATACGCAATTATTGTTGATGGGTTAAACGGATTCGGAAACACAGAAAGCAAAAATTGATTCGGAATAATTTCTTCGCGCCGTACGCTTGTTGCGGTTGTGTTTTGTTTATTCGGCGTTGCAGACATAAATCCCCACAACGCCGCGCCATCGGGAAATCTTCCGAATGAAATATCTTTTTTCTGCGGACCAAACGTAATGGAATCCAAAATCGTAACGCCGTCGCTGTCCGTAATTGCAAGAAATTCTCCGCTTGCGCTTAATTTAAAATTCGTGTGAATTCCTTTTTGCGAAGAATCTTCATCGCACCATACAAGTAAATATTCTCCGGGATTTAAAACCAAATTCGGCTGGCGGAATTTCCATTTTGTATAATTTCCCGCTTTGTCCGTTAGAAATTTATTTGTCAACATAACGGGCGCAGATGTTGGATTATATAATTCCACCCAATCATCAAACTGTCCTGCTGAATCAGGAATGGAAGCGTTGTCCGCCATAAATTCGTTTATCACTACGGATTGATATTGCGGTGAGGCAGAAACAATTTCAATAAATCCTTTTCGCGGAAATGTTTGCGCGCGATTCAGCGAGTCGGTCATTGAAATTCTATACCGCGCAGATTTTCCTGCGGCAATCGGCGGAATTTTTCCAATCCAGCGGTCTGCATCTTCAACTTTTTTTGTGTTTGCAACAGGAGAAAATTTCATTGCATACTGCACAACTGAAGAAAGCGGAAGTTCGTTGTATTCTATTGTAACATTCTTTATTCCTGCGCTTCCAAAGCACGATGCTGTTACTGTAAGAGAATCTTTCGGCGAAGGATGAAGCGGCGCGTGTTCTGCTTTATACGCAATCGGAACAGAATTTTTGTAATTTAATTGGCTCGGAAGAATTCCGTTGCGCGCATTGATGAAAACTTTCAATCCATATTTTACATGGGCTTTTGAATATGATGATGCCGAATATGAATTGTGAAAATCGCTTACAGTAAATCCGTAATCAAGCGCGCGGAACGAATCAGCTTCCGCGGCGGCGGCGATTGAATCTTTAATTCTGTTTATTCGGTTTTCCCACAACGGCAGAGAATATACTTTGTCCCGATAAAATTGTAAAAAATGAGTGTACAAATCGCGGTATTGATCGTTTGCGACTAATTTTTCCCATAATGGTCGCGCGCCGGAAACAGCTTTGGGATAATTATACGGATTTGCCGTTGACCAATTTACGTTAAACCAATCTATGCCGAACGTATTATCATAATCGTACGGAATAATTGTAAATTTTTTCTGAGTCGGTTCAAAATAAAGATAATAATTGTTCATCAGCGATCGGTAATCATCCCAGCTTCCCACAAGCGTATTCATTGCAAAATATTGCAGGAAACGTCTTACATCCGCATATTTTTCTATTGAATCAGGAAACGAAGCCGCCGCAGTATTATTTACAACATCAACTAATTTTGCAAACATTGTATAATCATCCTTGCTTTCATTGGTAGAAAGTTCATACGCCCGCGTAGTCGGATTATTCATTACAGATTTGTAAAGATTCGGATCGGCGCCGAGATATTTTAAATCTGCCGGATACAAACATTTCCACAAATTGCCGCCGTCGTTCGCATAATTTTTCTTCAAGAAATTTTCGTCTATATGTTCAACAGAAATATAGAGTCCGTAATATTTTCCGTTGATAAAAACTTGCACGTGGTTTGCGCGCGATGCCGGCATATCTATATCGGAGTACAAATCAAAACATAATTTACTGCGAATGATGGAAGGATCGTTATGCTCGCCGTTGAGATTTAATTTTTCAATGCCGTGAAATTTTCGTCCTTTAATGAATGAATTAAACGACACTTTGAATGATTTTTTCTTTGAATCGCGCGATGTGTTTCCGCGCAGACGAAAACCGATGGAATCATACGTTTCATCAAAATATTTACTGCGAATCCTTGCCGAAGCGGAGTGTTCGCTGTCGCTTTTTACGTTGTTGTAAATCCAACTCAATTTTGCAGTATCTATAGAAATATCTACGCGCACAAGCGAAGAATCGCTGTACACTTTCCAACTGTCGTCGGATTGAGAAAACAGCAATGCAAGAGGAATAAAAAACAACAGAGCGAATAATTTCATCAATACAATCTTTCAAGAATGGTAGAAAAACTCTATTCAATCTATTGTTAAATTGGGCGAAACACAAGAAAGGAAAAAAGAAAAGATTTGGCTTGCGAACTGTAATTCTATTTCTTTACGTCTTAGCGCGAGGAGTTTTTATTCAAACGCTTTTGCCATTGCAATATAATCTTCCTTCGCAAATCCTTTTGCAATGGATTGCTCTAAAATCTGCCGGACTGTTTCAGCGATTGGCGTGGGCGAGTTTAATTCTTTTCCGGCGCTTATCATTAAGTTCGTGTCTTTTAAAAGATTTTCTAAAAAGAACCGCGGCGCAAAATTGTTTTGCAGAATCTGCGTTCCTTTTGTTTGAAACATCGGAGCGTTAAGCGCGGAGTGCGTAAGAATTTCCAATATTGCTGTTCCGTCAACATCTGCTTTTTTTGCCAGCGCAAATGCTTGCGAAATTGTTGCCGCCATTCCCGCTATAAACGAATTTAAAATAATTTTTGTGTTGGATGCTTGACTTGCTTTGGAAAATTTCCAAATTTTTGAACCGAGAATATTCAATACGGTTTCGCCTTTTGCAAACGCTTCGTCGCATCCGCCGGCAAAAAGTAAAAGCGAGCCGTCTGTTGCCTGCGGAATACTGCCGAGAACTGGAGAATGGAGAAAAAATTTGCCGCGCGATTCGTATTCCCTTTGAAGCGCGTCGGTAAGCGAACCGGATACCGTACTGCAGTCTATATGCAATCCTCCGATACGAAGCGACGATTCAATTTTTTCGGAAAGAGCAAGAAGCGCATCATCGTTTGTTACCATTGTAATAACAATCTCAGAATTCTTCGCCGCTTCTTCCGGCAATTCGCGCCATATTCCGCCTTGTTGTATCAGCGATTCGGCTTTTTCTTTTGTGCGGTTGAAAAGATTCGCTGAAAATCCGGCATTCAGCAGACGCGCTGCCATCGGCGCGCCCATAAGTCCGAGACCGATAAATCCGATAGTTGGTTTTTGCATAAAAATATTTTTGCCGCCGTGATTGCAGTAAATGCTAAATGTTTAAAGTATGCTGCGTTGCTAAGCTGTCCGCTTCCAATAGAAATCCTTTTCTATTACGGTTCAGCAGTTCCATTTTTGTCTGCTCAAACCAATCGCGTTCAATTCTATTTTTTTCAGCAACGGCGGCAAGCCATTGTTCTTCGTGTTGATGAAGTTCTTTACCCGATGCGGCGATAACAACTCCATCTTTCAAAAATTTTTCTGCAAGTTCTTTCGATGAAAATTCAATCGGATCGTCTTCGATGTATGTATTTTCAAGAACGTCGAGTATTGTGGTTTCACAAAATTCTTTTTCAAATCCGAGCTGCTTGCCGATGCGTAAAATAATCTGTTGTTCTTCGTGAGAAATTTTATTGTCCTTGCGGGCGAGTAAAAGCAATCCTTTGAAATAATTGCTTGCTTCAAGAATGGAAATAATCATAAACATCCTTATCGTTAATCCGCTACAAAACTACCAAAGAATGATTTTGAATGCAAGAAACAAATGAAAAAGAAGTTAGTATCGCTGTTATGCGAAGAAGAACTGATCGCGCAACAAACATTCGCGCGCTTTGTTAACTCTATAAGAACCGTAACGATAAAAATTTAAATCTCAAAAAAATTATAATAAAAGCAGATTTCCGAATCTTTTAGAAATCACAATTTATTTTTTAAGATCCCGTTTTTTCATTTCTTTGGCAGATTCTTTTATCAGTTGCAATAAAATTTTTTTGTCTATTCCCTGCAGTGATTTTAAGTACAAACATCCTTTTCCCATAGAATGCTTGCCGAGTTTTTGCAGCAATTCTTTTCGAAGCGGAAATCCGATGGAAAGATAGAGCGAAAAATTCTGCTTGCGCGGAGCAAATCCGCAGAGAAACCAATCTAACTCTCTGCCGCTAGCATATTTTAAAACAACGCTGCCGAAACCGACAATTGCCGCGCCCCACATTTTTGGATCTGCTTTTGTTCCTTTTTTAAATAACGCTAACAGTTCAAAACTATCTGCGCGCACTTGCTCGTCGTTAATTGCATTTAGAAAATCTTCCGCGCTTGCTTCCGTTTTTTTAGTTTTTATTTCTGCTTTTGCCACAATAACTCCGTTATTTTGTTGATTGATTGTTGAAAAACTACAAAATGAAAAATGGGAAAGCAAGCGAGTTTTAACGCAGCAGTAACAAAAACTATATCAATCCTAAGCCGAGCGCAATAGCAATTGCAAACAACATTATTGCAACTATGCGCTGAACGGTTTTCAACGTAATTTTTTTTATCAATTGACTTCCAATAACTACTCCGATAAATGCCGAAAAGACTGCCGCGCCGACTACGGTTGTATGCTGCATTGTGTCTGAAGTTAAGAATCTGCTCGTATAAAGAGAAAGCCGCGTTACATCTACAAAACATGCAATAACAACTCCGGTTGCGAGAAACTGTTCTTTTGCAAGATTGTAACGGATTAAAAATGCAGAACGAAGCGCTCCCTGATTTCCTGAAAGCCCGCCGAAAAATCCGCTGATAATTCCTCCGACATACAGCATTTTATTATTTATCGGAAACGGCTGAAAAGCAGGAAACATTTCCATTACAGCAAAAAACATCATCAATGCGGCAATAACAAGTTTTACAATTTCTATGGAGTGTGTTCTGTTAAACAATTCGTATGTAGTTATCGGAGTTATAGAAGAAAGTGAAAGCAGAACCTGCGCACCGATAAACGCGCCAATGATGGAAGGAATTCCGAAACGAAGTACAATTTTCCATTGTGCGTATTTTTCCAATGCAACAAGTTTGAACAAATTATTCGCAAAATGCACAACGCCGGTTAACGCAATAGCAATTTCCACAGGAAAAAAAATTGCAAACACCGGCATAAGCAGCGTACCTAATCCGAAACCGGAAAAAAGCGTGATGATTGATGTTACAAGCGCGGCAAAAGAGATAATGAGAATTTCCATAACGCAATATACGGCGCGCGGAATAAATATAAAAGTTGTTTCTTCATCTTGTTCTCACTATTTTCTTTTTCCAAAATATGAAAAAATTATTACCGCTGTGTTGTTTTTTGCTGATTGCTGTTTCATTTTCTTCCGCGCAGGAAAAAGAGCGTTACTTCTACCGCTCTTTACCGTACGGAAGTGAACTGATGTACAATCCGTTCTATTTGATTTTAAACGGAAGTTTTGACGTAATTCAACTTGAAGGAAATTCGCGCAATATCCGTTCATATCCGTACGCATTGGCGGCGCGCGAAGTAGGAAAAAATCTTCGCGACCCGATTTCTCCGATTCAGCATTTCGGCGTAAAAAATTTTATTGAACAGGAAGTTCTTCCGTTTAATCCCTCGCGCAAAAAAGCGCAGGGCTGGCCGAATCTTAATCTTCATCTGCTCGGCGGCGGAATGACATACGTGCGCACGGCAGAATGGTATGAAGATGCCGGCGCGCCGTTTCCAAAAACTTTTTCCGTTATTACGATGGGCGTGTACCACTACTTAAATGAAGTGGTGGAAAGCGGACATAACATCGGCGATAATGTTGATCCGATTTCCGATGTGTACATTTTTGATCTTGGAGGAATAATTCTTTTCAGTTTTGATAATGTGAAAATATTTTTCAGCGAAACGCTCCACTTCGCCGATTGGTCGCTTCAGCCGATGTTTTCTCTGCGCGATGGTACGCTGCGCAACAACGGACAGTATTTTTCTATGAAATGGAATTGGTTCGGCTCAAAACGCTGGTCGGCATTTTATTTTTTCGGCATTGATGGAATACTCGGCGCAAGTTATCTGCTTGATGATAATGAACATGCAATTTCATTCGGCGGCGGATTGCGCGGCGCAAAGCGGTATTTTACTGATGAAAAGCATAATCGAATGACGGTTGATCTTGTATGGAAGTTCGGATTTTTTTACGACAGAAATAATTCTCTGCTTGCTTCGCTTTTTCTCAGCGGGCTATATACCGACATGGTAACGCTAAATATTTATCCCTGGCTGTTTGATTTTGCAGGAATAAAACCGGGCTTTGCGTTAAACATAGATAATAAATTCCGTCCGACATTTGGAATTACGGTTCAATATCTTCCGGGAATTGCGTATTCGATAAAATAATTGAAACTCTGCAAAACAAAAAACCAATTAGTCATTCCCACATGTTTTTAGTGGGAATCTATCAGATGGATGCCCGATAAAAAACATTCGGGCATGACGAATATTGTATCTACACTTTTACAAACCATTTCTTTTTATACATTACCCACACAACAAGATACATTACGCTTATCCAAACAAGCGCGTGCATAAGCGATGCGTTGAGCGAAGAAAAATACGGTTCAAAAAGATTTTGCATTAGCAGTGTCTTTATGGAAACATCGGCAAATGTTCCATCGCTTAACTGAACGTTGAACTTCCATAAACTCATAGCGCGCGCGGCAACGCCGGAAAGACAAAAAACAAAAATTGCATTCATTCCATACACAATAAACGGATGCGCCCATTTTTTTATTCCTTTAGCATCTATCAGAAAATAAAAAATTCCAAATACGCAGAGCGCCCAGCCGTTCATAAACACTACATACGAAATAGTCCACAAACTTTTGTTAATCGGCATCCACATATCAAGAAATGCTCCGAGAAGAAGAAATCCTGCGCCATACACAAACATCCACGCAGATTTTTCAATTTTGCTGTGATCAGATTTTCGCAGATAATCTCCCGTAATAGCGCCGAGTAATGTTGTAGCAATAGCCGGAATTGTGCTGATTATACCTTCCGGATCCCACGTTTTGCTTGCGCTCCACATGTGTCCGCTAAGAAGAAGCGAATCAATATACGCGGCAAAGTTTTTTCCTTTTTCAAATAATCCCGCACCAAATTCAGGGATGGGAATGTAAAACATCATCAGCCAGTACGAAATAAATAACGCGCCGATAGCAATAATTTGTCCGCGCGTTGATGTGTAAAGATAGATAAGCGAGCTGATGAAATAACAAATTGCAATTCTTTGCAGCACGCCGGGAATTCTTATTGTTGAAAAACTAAATACGTGATTCCACAAAAGACCAAACGGAAATCCTGCAAGAAAAAGTCCGAGCAGAAAAATTATTGCCGAGCGGCGAAAAACATTCAGCAGAAGTTTTTCTTTTGTATCTCCCTTGGCGGTTCGGACGGCAAACGAAAACGTCATCGCAACGCCGACTATCCAGAGAAAGAATGGAAAAATCCAATCGGTAAATGTCCAGCCGTGCCACGAAGCGTGAGCAAGCTGCGGATAAATGTGGCTCCACGAGCCGGGATTGTTTACGAGAATCATTCCTGCAATGGTAAATCCGCGGAATGCATCGAGCGAAAGAAGACGTTCTGGCTTCATATTTTTTATGGTAGATGTGAAACGGTAGATGAGAGAAGAAGTTGAACGATCAAATCATTTAACTTTTACTTCTTTCGTCTACCGTCAAAATTATTCAACAATAAAAACTTTGTAGCTTAGTTCCTGTAAAACAATTTTCTGAACATTCTTAAAATCTAGCGGCTGCTTTCCGGTAAACGCATTTACAAATTTTCTGCCGCTGAATTCTCTGGGCAGTTCTAACTGCGCCAGTTGATTTTGTTTTGAAAAGTTTAGAATAACAAGAATTGTATTTTTCCCCGACGTACGTACATACGCATACACAAAATTTGGCGCGTTTGTTTTTATATTTTTAAACGTTCCTTCTACAAACGCAGGATTTTGTTTTCGGATAGAATACAATTTTGTATAAAAATCCCTCCACTCGGTTCCTTTTGTCCAATCAATTTCAAATTTTTCAAACAAACCGAGTTTTTTTTCATTGCCGATTTCTTGTCCGTTGTAGAGAAGCGGAACGCCGGGAAATGTATTTACCAACACTGCGGTAATTTTGGCTCCTTCTTTTCCAAGACGAAGAACATCGGGCGCATCCCACGCATTTTCATCGTGGTTAGATGTAAATCTCATACGCAAAGAATTTTTAGGAAAACTTTTTGCTTCCTGCGCAAGAACGGAATCTAATTCAACAGGCTTTTTTTTACCGTCTATAATATCTTTTATTACATTGTAAAGATTCCAGCCGTATGTTAAATCGAACGCTTTAATGTGATGTTCTGGCCACTGTCCTTCGGAAAGCATTACAACGGGTTTAATTGAATCGAGAGCCGCGCGCGCATCGTTCCAAAAACCGGTCGGCACCATTTCTGCAACATCGCAGCGAAATCCATCTATTCCAACATCTCTCGCCCAGTATTTCATCATTTCAATCATATAGCGGCGGAGTTCTTTGCTCTCAAAATTTAAATCGGCAACGTCAGACCAATCCGGCACAGGCGAGACGATTTCGCCGATACCGTTTTTTGTGTACCATCGCGTATGTCTTTTAGCCAGCGGATTATCCCACGCAGTGTGGTTTGCAACAAGGTCAATAATTATTTTAAAACCTACTTTGTGCGCCGCCTTTACAAGTTTTTTAAAATCATCCATCGTTCCGTATTCAGAATTTATTCCGTAATAATCTTTTACGGCGTACGGCGAACCGAGCGTCCCCTTTCGTTTTTCCAAGCCAACAGGATGAATCGGCATAAGCCACAAAATAGTAACGCCGAGTTTTTTCAGTTCGGGGAGTTTCTTTTCTATTCCGGCAAAATTTCCTGCTTTGGAAAATGCGCGGGGATAAATTTCGTAAATAATTCCGTTCTTTACCCACGCTTCTGATTTGCGGGCAGTTTCATTGGGAAACGGATCTTGCGCAAGCGCGTTGGCGATAAAAATAAAAAACAATAATGCTTTCTTCATAGAAAAAATCCTTTGTCAATTGTGCAAATTGCGTTACAAAGTACGGAAAGATACGAAGCGAAGCAAGGAGAGGAATTTGCAGCAATTAATTGTCTCTAAAAAATCTTAATATCTACAAACCCTTCGAGGGTTAATTTTACTAAAGCGCCGAATTTCAAAAAAATTATATCTTTTACCAAAGGCAACCCTCGAAGGGTTGATATTTTTTAAGGTTCTTTAGGGCGCCTCTAAAAGCATCTCTCGCAAAGTCCCAAAGGCGCAAATTATTGTTTAAAAATTATTTTTTGCGGCTTGGCGTCTGGCAAAGTGGCGAAGCCATGCCCTTGGCGCCATCACTTTGTGATCTGCGAGAAAATTTATTTGTAAGTTTTTCGAGATGCCTTTTTTACTAACCGCTTCTTTGTTTAGAAAAAACCTTCCGCACATCCGGCAGGTTATTCTTGTTTACCAAAATCAGCAGCGTATCTCCTTCCTGCAAAATTGTTCCGCCGCTCGGCACAACATAATGCGCGTCTCGGTTAATCATTACCACAAGAGAATCCTGCGGCAGACCAAGTTCTACAATCTGCTTTCCCGCCGAGTCGGCGTTGAACGGCACGATAAAATCAACAATTTCTGCATCAATACCTTCAATGTGTTCTAACGAAAGCGGCGATGTTTTTTGTTTTTCCATCGGCGCATCAACGCCAAGCCAGCGCGCAACAATGGGAATTGTCCATCCTTGCAGAAGCGCAGAAGATAAGACGATAAAAAAAACGATATTAAAAATTGTGTCGGCAAATTCAATTTGCGCAAGAAGCGGAAATGTTGCCAGTACAATCGGCACAGAACCGCGCAGACCGATCCACGCAACAAATAATTTTTCTTTCCACAAAAGATTTGAAAATGAAAGTCCGAGAAATACGCTCAGCGGACGGGCGATAAACATTAAAAAGAACGAAACAAAAATTCCTGCGCCGACAACGGGAAGAATGTGCGAAGGAAATACCAGCAGACCGAGCGTAAGAAACATTGTAATTTGGCTGAGCCACGCGAGACCGTCAAAAAAGCGCACTAAACTTCGCTTCTGAATAAAATCGGAATTTCCCAAAATTATTCCGGCAATATACACCGCAAGAAATCCGCTTCCTCCGATGCTTGCAGTTGCGGAATAAATAAATCCGGCAAACGCAAGAGAAAAAACCGGATACAATCCTTCGTACGCAACGCGCAAGCGGTTCAATGCAAACACAACCGCTCTGCCGAAACCGAATCCAAACAGCGCGCCGATTCCCATCTGCGACACAAAAAGAAGCAAAAGAGAAAAGAACGAATCTGTTTCGCTGGTAAGAATTTGTAAAATTCCGATGGTGAGAAATACTGCCATCGGATCGTTGCTGCCGGATTCCAATTCGAGCAGCGGTTTTAATTTTCCGCGCAGAGAAACATTTTTTGAACGAAGTACAGAAAACACCGCCGCCGCATCTGTTGAAGAAATAATTGCTCCCAGCAGCATTGAAACAAGAATTGGAAGCTGCAAAACATAATGCGTAAAAATTCCGACTGTTATTGCCGTAACCAATACTCCAACCGTTGCAAGACTCGCCGCGTGCGTAAAAACCGGACGAACGGAATTCCAATTTGTATCAAGTCCGCCGGCAAATAAAATAAATACCAACGCAATAACGCCGATAGATTGCGCGAGTGCGGCATCGTTAAAATAAATTCTGCCGGGTCCTTCTGAACCGGCTAACATTCCAATTCCCAGAAATAATAACAGCGTCGGCAATCCGAGATTATCCGTCAGCTTTGCAATAACAATGCTGATAAGAATTAACGCAGAACCGATGAGCAAAATGTATTCAAGCGCGAGCATGGGAATTTTACGGTTTTCTTTCTCGTTACAACTTGTAAGGATTTATAGTATATTAAACAGAATTTATTTGAAAGTGTCAAAAGAAATAATTGAAAATTAAAAATTTATGGTAAAAAAATTATTTCCGCTCTTTGTTGTATTATTTCTAAGTTCCTGCAGCGCAAAAAAAGAAGAGGCGCAGCCGCAGCAAACGCGCCAGGGCGGCGCAATTACGGTAAACGGCGTAGTTGCAACGCCGCAGCCGCT
Organism: uncultured Chitinophagaceae bacterium; assembly: GCA_964463935.1. Lineage (GTDB taxonomy): Bacteria > Bacteroidota > Ignavibacteria > UBA10030 > UBA8401 > JACFMZ01. Next base: position 23,724 of record CAYXEE010000002.1, read on the forward strand.
TGATAATATTGTTCGCTCATCGGGAACAATACTTGCATCAGAATCCGTTGACCTTGCCGCAGAAGCCGCCGGGCGTATTGAACAAATTTTCTTTACCGAAGGAGCGCATGTTAAGAAAAACGATTTGCTTGTGCGCATTAACGACGACGACCTTCGAGCGCAGCTAAAGAAAACCGAACTACAAATTGAACTCGCCGAACAACAATTACAACGGCAAAAACAATTATTTGAAATTAGCGGAATCAGCAAAGAACAGTACGATATTGCTGTTAATCAAGTAAATACATTAAAGGCAGACAAAGAAAATCTTGCTGCATCAATACGGAAAAGAGAAATTCGCGCGCCGTTCGACGGGAAAATCGGATTGCGCTATGTAAGCGAAGGAAGTTATGTTTCGCAAACAACGCGCATCGCTTCCGTGCAAAAATTAAATCCGTTGAAGATTGACTTTTCCATTCCCGAAAAATACGCGGGACAGGTTTCCGCCGGCGATGTTGTTCATCTTAAAAGCGATGAAACAAAACAGGTATTCAGCGGAAAATTGTACGCCGTAGAACCAAAAATTGATCCGCAAACCCGCACGCTGCAATTGCGCGCGCTGTGCGAAAATAAATTTGAAAAAATTTTTCCCGGCGCGTACGTGCAGATTGAATTAAAACTGAAACAAATTTCCGACGCGCTGATGATTCCTACGCAAGCTGTTGTTCCGGTTTTAAAAGGACAATCTATTTATATTAAAAAGAACGGCGTTGTTGTTTCTGTTCCCGTAAAAACAGGAATCCGAACTGCCTCCGCCGTTCAAATTACCGATGGAATTTCTGCCGGCGATACCATAATAACAACCGGATTGATGCAAGTTCGTCCGGGAATGCCGGTAAATGTAAATTTAAAATAGAAACGAATGTCTCACGCTAAGACGCAAAGAATTTAAAATATATTTTTTCATCTTTGTGCCTTTGCGCGAGCCAAAAAAAATATGAGTCTTGCTTCCATAAGTATTAAACGTCCGGTGCTGGCAATTGTAATGTCGCTGGCAATTATTTTGTTCGGCGTTATCAGTTTTCAATTTCTCGGCGTGCGCGAATA
>CAYXEE010000003.1:0-16558 GCA_964463935.1 uncultured Chitinophagaceae bacterium
TTAATTTTTTGTGCCGAGTCGAAGCATTTTTTTATTTTGCGTAACTTCAGTTTCTTATAAGAAATATTGAGGATCCAAATTCTTTTGTTGGTTACAGCGAAGACATCTTGATTCGAATATTAGGTGAAATAGAAGACTTTAGACCTGACTTAATTGATGATGCTATGCAATATTCGCTTCGCATTGTGGAAGATGATAATTTCATTTTGCGGTATCTTGAATCTAGAAGGAAATGGTTATCTGAAAAAACAAATGAAATGATGATGATCAGGCTACTACATAGAGCTATTAAAATAATTAATAAAATAAATCTTAATGACAAAGCAGAGGTAAAAAATGGCTGAAGTCGATAAAGTATTAGAAGCCCAGAAAGCAATTGAATCAATTGCTGAAGAATTGGAAAAGTTAGGTTCTACTGCAGATCTTCTTACAAGATCAAAGGAAGGTTCCGATGCAATATTGCTTTCTTCACAAGAAATTATAAAGCGAGCTGGCGAATTTACTACTTCGAGTGGTGAGATATTGCAACGCCTTGGCAATATTGACTTGGAACAAAAATTACTTGAGGTAAAAGAACATATAGATCAAACCAAAGAACTAGTAAGGATAAATACAAATTCAATTACAGAGTTAAATAGAAAGCAATTTGATTCAATAACAGAAAGCACAACCAAAAATTATGATTCAATTAAGCTTGTCCAAAAAAGGATTGGCGAGCATGAAGCTGTTTTCAAAGAAGTGACTGAAAAACTTGATAAGCAACAAAAGAAAATGCTGGAAGAAATATCACTAAAACACGATTTGTTGAAAGAGAATTTATCAACACTCAAAAATATCATCATTGGAGCTTCTGTTGTAATTTTAGCAGCCCTTATTTTTGTTTATTCAAAGATATAATAGGAGAAAGACATTATGCAAATTGTATCTATGAAAACAGCTGGTGGGACATCTAAGATAAAAGCCTTCTTTGATTTGGAAACGCCAGACCACATTATTATCAAAGGTTTCAAACTTGCAGAAGGACCGAATGGTCTATTTGTCGGAATGCCTAGTGAAAAAGGATCAAATGGTAAATGGTTTGACAGAATTGTAATGCCAAAAGAAATAAAAGATGTGGTGACCGATTTAGCATTGGTCGAATATAAAAAATTAGAACATTCAAGTATTAAAAAAACTAATAGCAATGAGTCAATAATTGAGGCTGCTGACCAGCCATTCTAATTATTTATACATTGAAGTTCTTACAATATATTCAAATGTAAATAAATAGTTATGGCAATATTAGCTTAGAACTAAATATACTAATTTGATTTAGAATCACTTTGCATACTTCTACATGCTGAAGTTCTATAATTCACTCCGCAAAAAATGTTTTCTGTATTTTATCCTAAGGTACATTCAAGTTTTTAACGCAACAGATTTCAATAGGAGTTGAAAAGATTGTTTAGGTGTTTTCCAGTTTAATGCTTTACGAGGTCGCTCATTCAATAATCGTTGAACATATTTAATGTGTTTTCGAGTAATGGTAGAGAAGTCAGTTCCTTTTGGGAAAAAATCTCTGATAAGCATATTGGTATTTTCATTTGTTCCTCGTTCCCATGTACTTTGGGGATGACAAAAATAGACTTTCATCTGAGTCGCTTTGGTGAATAATTCATGCTCAGCCATTTCTTTACCGCGATCATAGGTCATCGATCGTTTCATTTGTTTTGGCAATGATTTCAATTCACGAGCAAAGGCTTTACGCACACTCGGCGCATCTTTGGCTTGTAAGGGAACTAAAATCAATGAACGAGTCGTCCGTTCAACAATGCTGCCTAATGCAGAAGCATGGTTTTTTCCCATAAGAAGATCGCCTTCCCAATGACCAGGAACGGTGCGATCAGCAACTTCTCTAGGACGTTCTTCTATGGAAATCATATTGGGAATACTGCCTCGTTGGTCAGTAGAACGTTTTCGATTTTTCCGAAGTTTTTTGTGCTGACGAAGATATCGAATAAGTTCTTTTCTCAAAGCGCCTTTGGGAAGCAAATAGATGTAGGTATAAATACTTTCGTGAGAAACATGCATCGTTGTATCATCGGGAAACTCTTGCATAAGCATCTTTACAATTTGTTCGGGAGACCATCGCAAACTAAGTTTTTCTCGAACAAAGTTCCAGAGTTGTGGATGATCTAATTTGCGCTGTCTGTGTCGTTGTGATGCTCGAGTCTCTGCGTCGTGTTGTGCTTGGAAAGCTCGGTACGGCTTTCCCGCACAACACGACAAATGAAGTTCTCGACTTATACTGCTTCGAGACCGGTGCAACTCACGAGCTATGTATGCACAAGTTTTTCCTTGGGCAACCAGTTGGCTGATGCTCTCTCGCTCCTCAGCCGTTATACGTTTATATGTTTTCATTATGCAACAAAATACCTTTGTTCGGTTTTTGTTGCGTTAAATTCTTGAACCTAACTAATCAAAAACATAGTATTCCAAAATATTTAATTTTTACTTTACAACTTTCAACTCAAACGTTAATTGCGCAAGAGGAAAAATATTTGCTAAACGATGCTCGTAAAAATCTTTTCGTTTATTGGCAAATTGCACAAGCTGGCGGTCAAACCAATGTCGTTTTTGCAATCCTTTATCAAACTCAACAGACACAAGGCCGAATTGAATGGCAGAATATTTGAATTCACCGTGCGCAGTTCCTTCGACAAAATAATTGAACGAATGCACTCCAAAAAAATGTTTGTGCGTCGGGTCGGTATTGGCGTTGCGGTGTGCATAATGGGGAACGGTGATTGAAACAATTCCATTCGGTTTACAAATACGGTGAAGTTCAATCATCACTTTCATTACATCGTCAAGATGTTCTAAAATATTGTCGGCAAAGATTTCATCAAATTCATTATCCGTAAATGGATATGGAAAATGATTCAGGTCGTGCAGCACATCGGCATCAGAACGCGGATTATTATCAATTCCAATTGCACCGCTTCGTTTTCTCCGCCCGCATCCAACATCAAGTATTTTTTTTTGCATAATAATAATTATAAAATGGAGTCCACCTTAAAGGTGGGCTCCATTTAGTTATCCAATCCGCTGCCGCTTGCTTAGATAATTCAGCAACGCAACATCAAACGGTGTTTCCGTGTCTAACAAAATATAATCAATCATATTTTCGCGGCATTCACGTTTATACTTTTCAATAAAATCTTTCATTGCCTGCTTATACGCTTTTTGAATTTGATACGGCTGAGTAGAAAGCATTTCTCCGGTTTCCATGTCCTTAAACTGTGCATCGGTACCGAACGCAAACGTTCTTTCCAACGGATCCAGCACTTGCATAACAATTACTTCGTGATTGTTATGCCGGAAATGTTTTAATGCCGCCATCACTTTTACCGGATCATCAAAAAGATCGCTGAGAATTATTACAAGCCCGCGGCGGGAAAGCCGTTCCGCTAGTTTATGCAGCGCTGTTGCAGAATTTGTCTGTTGTGAAGGAACAATTTTTTCAAACTCAACAAGCAGACGAAGCAAATGCGCTTTTGTTGCATGCGGCGGAATAATGGTTTGAATATCAGAATCATACAGCATTAAACCAACCGCGTCCCGCTGCTGTATCATTAAATAGGATAATGAAGCGGCTAGATATGAAGCATATTCAATCTTAGAAACTCGTTTTTCTTTTTTATCATTCACAGAAGCAAATTGCATGGAAGAGCTTGTATCAATAACAATGTACGATTTTAAATTTGTCTCTTCCTCGAACTGCTTAATGTAAAACCGATCGGTTTTACCGTACACGCGCCAGTCAATTCTGCGGATTTCATCACCCGGCATATATTGTCTGTGTTCGGCAAACTCCACGCTGAATCCATGATACGGGCTTTTATGCAATCCTGTAATAAATCCTTCAACAACCAAACGAGCGCGCAATTCCATGTTCGGTAATTTCGAGATTACATCCGGCTGTAAATATTTTAATTGCTGCTGCATTATTTTTTTGTAAATGATTTCTGTTTTAATATTATTTCTTCCAGAACTTGATTTGGTTCTCTTCCCAGCGATTCCAATTCAAATTTCACTGAAGGCGTTAAATCGTGATTCGGAAATTTTTCCAAAAACAATTGATAAAAATATTTTGCGCTGTCCTTTACTTGCAAATCATTATTATAAATATAACCGACAAGAAATAACGACAACGCCGACGGCTGCAAATCGGGAAATTGTTCATAATATAATTTGTAATTCTGCAACGCTTCACGCGGCATTTTTTTGAAGCGGTAACTTTCCGCCAGCCCGAATCTTGCCCACGAAGTAAATTTCCCTTCGGGATATTCTTTTAAAATTATTTCACACGCTTGCCGTGTAGAATCCCAATTCTTATTTGCTTTTGCTGATTCTACTTTTTTCCACAGTTCTTCTTCGGAAAGATTGAAACAACCGGAAACAAATACCACTAACCCAACGATAATTACATTTTTCATTTTTTCTTTCTCATTACAGCGGCAAAAAATCCGTCCGTGCCGTACACATTCGGCAGTAGTTGAAAATACCGCGAAGCGTTTTGAGTTGCAAGATTATACTTTTTCAAAATCGGTTCAATATCGCTCAATTCAAATTCGGGATGATGCGATAAAAATTCTTCAACAACATTTTCGTTTTCATGTTTCATCAGCGAACAGGTTGCATAAATCAATGTTCCGCCATTTTTTACATATAAAGAATTAAGTGTAAGAATTTTTAGCTGTTTATCGTGCATTTCAGAAATCATCTGCGGCGTAACGCTCCATTTCATTCCCGGATTGCGGCGGATTGTTCCTGTTCCGCTGCACGGCGCATCAACCAAAACATAATCTGCAAAATTATTGAATTCCGAAATTACTTCGCCTTCGTTGATAATTCTCTTTCTTACAATATCCACGCCTGCACGTTTTATGCGTTTATGAAAATCATCCAATCTGCCTGAATGAACATCCAGCGCAAAAATTTCGCCGCGGTTATTCATTTGCGCTGCCATTGCAAGACTTTTTCCTCCCGCGCCGGCGCACGCATCAATCACTTTTGAACGCGGCTTCGGGTCCGCTACTAACGCAAGCAATTGACTTCCTTCATCCTGCACTTCAAAAAATCCATTGCGGAATGATTCAAGCTGAAAGACATTCACGCGTTTTTCAAGGCGCAGCCCGATTGGCGAAAATGTTGTTGGAATAACTGCAACATTTTCTTTTTGTAATTCTTCAGAACATCGCAGACGTGTAGATTTTAAAGTATTAACCCGAAGCGTTATCGGCGCCGGAGAGTTTAATGTTTCACAAAGATTTTTTGTTTCTTCAATTCCAAATTGCTTTATCCATTCTTCAATCATCCATTCTTCAAAAGAAAATTGCAATGCGAATGATTGTAATGTATTTTCCAAAACCGGAACCGCTAATGACTGTTCCGAAAAATAATTCAAGAATTGTTCAACTTCATTTTCATTGTTGTGAAACAAATCCCGCAATTCTTCCAACACAACATTTGGACTTTCTTTTTTTTCCAAGAACAAGTATGCGATTACTGAAAATATTCCGCGTGCAAATTCATTTGTTTTTACTTTTATCGCATCGCGAGAAACGGCGGAAAGAAGCCAATCTACGCGTTTTTTGTAACGCAAAATTCCGTACGTTGTTTCTCCAATAAATCTTCGGTCGTTTGAACCGAGATACTTTCGTGAACGGAAAAATTGATCGATTAAATGATCTGCCGGACGAGATGAATTGAGAATTGTTGCGTATAGTTCCGCAGTATGACCGACAAGAGAAGATTTTTTCACAAATGGATTTTGTTTATTGAGAGATGTCCGACATCTTCTCTAAATTCTAAAAAATATTTATTAGTAGTGCGTATTCTTTCACAAAATGTCGGACATCTTGTTTCGTTAAATTTCAACTACGCTTTCATTCATTTCGGATGTTCGATACGCGCGCGCCATTCGCGGCGTATTATACGCAACGGCTGCATTTCCAAATTTATTTAGAACGATAACTCCGCCGTAGCCGTTCGCTTTTTTTTCAAGGCGCTCAATTCCAGACTTTGCCGCCGATTCAACATCGCCGCCGTTTAATTCTAAATTTCCTACAACTGTACGGGCAAGCGATACTTTGATAATTGCCTCTCCCCATCCGGTGCAGGAAACTCCGCCAAATTCAGAATCTGCATACGTTCCGGCGCCGATTAACGGGGAATCGCCGACTCTTCCGGGATATTTATTCGGCGTACCGCCGGTGGAAGTTCCTGCGGCAATAACGCCATTTTGGTCTAACGCAACTGCGCCTACAGTATCCGAAGGAAATTTTTTTCGGAAAGCGTCAATTGTAGAAAAACTATTTTGCCGCTGTAATTCTTTCCAGCGTTGAAGTTCTCTGCCAACCAGCAATTCGTCGCTTTTGCATTGAAGAATTCCGTTGTCGCGCGCAAAACGAATCGCGCCCATCCCGGTAATTAACACATGCTCGCTTTTATCCATTACAAGCCGTGCTAACGAAATGGGATTGCGAATATTCTGCACAGCGGCAACTGCGCCGCATCGAAAAGTAGTTCCGTTCATGATACTCGCATCAAGTTCAATTTCACCGTTTGCATTAACAAACGAACCGCGCCCGGCATCAAACGTTGTATCATCTTCAAGATAGCGGATTGCCTGTTCAACCGCGTCAATACTGTTTCCGCCGCCGGAAAGAATTTCCCATCCAATTTCAAGAGCGCGCCGAACGCCGTTTTTGTGGTCTTCTACCATTGCATCGGGAATATCCCACGCGCCGCCGTGGAGAATAAATGAAATCATTTTTTCGTCAGAAAGTTTTGTAATAATATTGTAAAACAAAATCTGTTATTCAATATAATAAAAAAGCCGTCCAAAAATTTGGACGGCTCGGCATGTCGGCAAACTGATCCCCATCAGTGATGTATATGCGCAAATTTTCCATGATAACCGCATTTCGGACAAGAAATGTGGTTTGCATCTAAACGCTTTAATTCTTTTTCAACTGTTCGCAAACCGAATAACACAACTAATGCCGTAACAAAAAATAATTCGTACGGCAGAATAATTAACGAACCGGAAAATGCTATTATCATTAAAACAAATATTACAATCATTCTCGTAGAACTAAAAAAAGTACCGCAATTCGGACAACTCATTTTTTCCTCCCCAGGTTATTGTTGGTATATTGATAACACTTTTTAACTCTCTGCGCTGTGATTGTTATCATTAAGTACGCGTTTACAGAGATAAGTTCCATAAATCAACAATATTTTGTATTTTGTTTACATTGAAACCGTACAACAGATGATATATAAGTATTCCTTACATTTACTCTTGCTTGCAAAAATTTTTTCAACAATAATTTTTTCTCAGGAAAAAATTATTGTAAAGCCAATTTTTACAAATCACGATTCTATTTCGAATTTATATTTTAAGGAAACGAAGCGCCCAAAAATTGCGCTGGTATTAAGCGGCGGAGGCGCGCGGGGAATGGCGCATGTGGGAGCGCTGAAAGTGTTAGAACAACATAATATTCCGATTGATATAATAGTCGGTACAAGTATGGGAAGTATTGTCGGCGGCTTATATGCTTCCGGTTATTCTACCGATGATTTGCAAAAAATTGTTGATTCAACAAACTGGACAGCTATACTTTCGCTCGGCGATGAAAGCGACCGCGATGATTTATATTTATCGCAAAAGCAGCTTGCAGATAGAAAACAACTTACAATTCGTTTCGACGGTTTAACGCCGATTATTCCCTCGTCGTTTTCAACGGGTCAGCGGTTAACAAATTTTATCAATCAATTAACGCTGCAAAGTCTTTATCATCCAGTTAGAAATTTTGACGATCTCAAAATTCCATTTCGTTCTGTTGCAACCGATCTTGTTTCAGGAAAACGAATTGTATTTAGCAACGGAAGCGTATCCGAAGCGCTTCGTTCAAGTATTTCCGTGCCGTTACTGTATTCGCCAATTAAAAAAGATTCGCTGGAGTTAACCGACGGCGGATTGGTTTCAAATATTCCTGTTGATGTTGCAAAAGAAATGGGAGCCGATATTATTATTGCAGTAGATGTAACAAGTCCTCTGCGCGCAAGTTCGCAGCTCGGAACGGCGTGGGAAGTTGCAGATCAGATTATCAATATTATGGCGCAATCGATAAAAAAAGAATTATTACAATTGGCAACAATTGTGGTGAAACCGGACTTGGGACTGTATTCCGCATCTGATTTCTCGAAAATAAAATTTGTTGTGCAGCAAGGCGAGAATGCTATGCGGACAAAAATTTCCGCATTGAAAGATTCCATACGAAACAAAAGAACAAAAGAATATTACGACGCTTCGACGCCGTCTCATTTTCAATTTACTACCCAATCGCTTACTTTTGACTCGCCTTTATTACAAAATAATGATACGTTGAGAGCAATTATCAATCGTTCCATTAATACTCTACCGGCGTTGCAAGAAGCGCTTACTTCCATTTACAACACGGGATGGTTTGCAGACTTATCTGCAGAAATTCAATTTACCGGTTCGCTGGCGGCAATTATTGTTCATTCCAAAGAAAATCCTGTACTTAATGCAATTACAATTACCGGAAATTCCATTGTTCCTTCTTCAAAATTATCTTCTTCATATTCCAAATTATTACATAAGCCGTTTAATTTTAATTTACTTCGTAATGCAAATGAAGATATGCTGACAATGTACAGAAACGAAGGATATTCGCTTGCGCGCATCCGCTCCGTTGAATATGACAGCGTAAAAAAGGAACTTACCATAGATATAAATGAAGGAACAATTCAGAAAATTGTTTTTGAAGGAAAATCTCTTACGCGCGACTGGGTAATTCGCCGCGAACTTCCGTTTGAAGCAGGAGATATTTTTACCGTGCATAAAGCAAAGAAAGCATTGGAAAACCTAACGGCAACAAATCTTTTTGAACAAGTTCTTATTGACATCCGTTTTGAAGGCGAACTGCCGGCTATTGTGATTAACATAAAAGAAAAAAAATCTGAGCTGACAAGAATCGGATTCCGATTAGACAGCGAGCGTAATCTTCAGCCGACAATTAGTATGAGAAGTGAAAATATTCTCGGTACTGCAACAGAAGCGGGAATCGGTTTTGCCGGAGGTTTGCGAAATCAGCGTTACGCGCTTGATGCAAAGGCAATTCGCGTCTTGAATACATATTTTACCGCTAATATTGTAGCATATTATGATACCCGCGAAATTTTTGCCTATGAAAATAATTCTGCAATATCTTCCGCCGCGCGATTTGAACGACTTCGCTCGGGAATATACAAACAAAATATCGGCGGAATCACATTTTCTCTTGGTCAGCAAGTGGAAAAATTCGGCACAGTATCGGTTGAATATCGGCTGGAAGCGAACGAATTAGAAAATATTTCAGGAACCGGATACGCTTCAGAACAATTTTCCCTTCAAGCCCTACGGGTTTCTTCATTTATTGATACGCAGGATAAATTTCCTTTCGCTCGTTCCGGCTCAGTTACAAATGTTTATTGGGAAAATGCCACTTCAACATTAAAAGGAATTATCGGATCGGTTGGATATTCAAAAATTTTTCTTTCGTATGAATGGTTTACTCCTATCGGCGTTCATACATTACATCCAAAATTTCAAATAGGTTTCGGCGATAGAACTCTTCCGGTTGTTCAACAATTTTCTTGGGGAGGAGAAGATTCGTTTTACGGCTTATTAGAAGATGACGCGCGAGGAAGACAAATTATATTAACAAGTCTTGAACTGCGTTCTTTGCTCCCATTTAAACTTGTATGGGATACATATTTCAAAATTCGTTACGATTTTGGAAACATTTGGCCCCAACAAGAAAATATTACCGTTAAAGATTTTCATCATGGCATCGGCGCGGGACTTTCCTTAGATACGCCGATCGGTCCGGCAAATATTTCGGTCGGAAGAAGTTTTTATGTGCGGAGAGATTTACTTGAACAGCCGTTTACGTTGGGTTCAATAGCAACATACTTTTCCATCGGTTATGCGTTAAACTAATCCAATTTTTCTCTAAATCGTAAAATACTTGCCGCAAGAACAACAACGCCCATTCCTAAAAGCATTCCTGCTTCAACCCACAATTCTGAAATTCCTGAACCTTTAAGTATAATTGAACGAACAACAACAAGAAAATAGCGCATCGGAATACTCAACGAAACGTACTGAAGAAGTTTCGGCATATTTTCTATGGGAAAAATAAAACCGGAGAGATACATCATCGGCGACATAATCCCGAACATTCCCACCATCATTGCTTGTTGCTGCGTGTTGGAAATAGTTGAAATAAATAATCCCAACCCAAGCGTTGTAAGCAAAAAGAAACCAGACAATCCAAACAGCAGCGGAACGCTTCCGCGAATTGGAATATCGAAACCGAAGGTAAGAACAAGAAGCACAACGGTTACATTTATAAATCCGATAATGATGAACGGAATGAGCTTCCCCAGAATCATTTCCGCCGGACGAAGCGGAGTAACAAGAAGCTGTTCCAATGTTCCAATTTCTTTTTCTTTTACAATTGCCATCGCTGTAAGATTCATTGTTGTAAGAAGAAGAATAAGCACAAGAACTCCCGGCACCATATATTTTCTGCTAATCAATGTAGGATTGTACCACGCTCTCGATTCTAACGAAACACCGCCGAGTTTTTTTATATCGCCAATTACCTTTGCCATTCGCTCTGTAGAAAAGCGAGAAATAATTTGATTTGCATAATTCATTACAATGGCTGTTGTATTTCCTTCGCTACCGTCTAACAAAATTTGAATTTCTGCAGTTTCTCTTCGCAATAATTTATCGCCGAATTTGTGCGGAATAATTAACGCCATTGAGGTTTTATTATTATCCAAATATTTACCAACGGATTGATAATCTTCTGTTGAATAGACCAATTCAAAATATCCTGAGTTGTTAAAGGATTGAACAAACGCTCTGCTCTCTTTCGTTTTGTCCAAATCACACAACGTGAAGGAAATATTCTTTACATCTAACGAGGCGGCGTAGCCAAGGAATATTAGCTGCATAACCGGCGCAACAAAAATTATCGGAAGCATTCGTTTATCTTTGCGAATTTGTCCGAACTCTTTTTTCAACATTGCTTGAATTCTATGAAGTGTCATAGCTTTACGCCAATCGCTGTTTAAATCTTTTTATTGCTATGGTTAAAACAACTGTAATGTAAATGCACAAATAAATTATTTGCTCCCAAAATGCTTCTATACCAACACCTTTAAGAACGATACTGCGCATAATAACCAAATAAAATTTTGCAGGAGTAACATTGGAAAGAATCTGTAAAAACAACGGCATACTTCGTACCGGGAACATAAATCCGGAAAGTATCAGCGTAGGAAGCATTGAAACAAGCGCCGCAATTTGAAACGCAACCTGCTGACTGTCCGATATTGTTGAAACAAGAAGTCCGATGCTTAAAGCGGCAACAATAAAAATTGCGGTAATGATAAAAAGCAAAAATATGCTTCCCTTCACAACAACATCAAACATAAAATATGCCGATAAGATTACAAGTGTCGCCGCGATCAATGAAATTACTGCATACGGAATCATTTTTCCGATAATTAAATACAGTGTGCGAACCGGCGAAACATCTATTTGTTCAATCGTATTTCTTTCTTTTTCTTTTACAATGGAAAGCGATGTGGCGATTACTCCTGTAATTGCAAGAATAAATGCAATCAATCCCGGCACAAGAAATTTTGCGCTTTTCATTTCTGGGTTGTACCAAATTTTTGCTTGATAATTGATTGGAATAAAACTCTTTCTCCCGATTTTAGAAAGATTCTGCAAAATTATTTTTTGCGAATATTGAAGCACCACTGCCTGCGAATATCCGATAATCGTAGTCGCCGAATTTGCATCCATTCCATCTACAAGCGCTTGCACAGTTGCCTGTTGACCGGAAAAAAGTTTGTGCGAAAAATCTGTCGGAATAACCAAAACAAGTTTTACTTTCCCTTCGTCAATTAATTCTTTCGCACTGTTGTAATCTTCCACAACAAGCTGGTAATCGAAATAACCGGAGGTGATAAAATTATTAACAAATTCGCGGCTTAGTTTGGATTTTTCAGCATCATACACTGCCATTTTTATATGTTTCACATCAAAATTCAACGCATAACCGTTTAATAAAAGAAGCAGCGCTGGAACGAGAATCAAAATTGCAAGCACACGTTTGTCCCGCTTAATCTGGCGAAATTCTTTTTTAGTAATCGGAATGAGCTGGCGAATCATTGTTGAATTTTCCTCGCTTCCTCTTCCAATAAATAGATAAATACATCTTCTAATGATGGAGTGATTCGCTCAATATTCGTAACATCAATATTTTTTTCATTCAACAACGTGCGAATAGTGTTCTTCGCTTCTTCTTCATTCGGAACGCTGACATGCAGATATGTTCCAAACACAGAAGTTTCTACCGCCCACGGCTGCGACTCAACCATTTCCATTGCATGAATAACATTTGAACATTGCACTTCAAGGATGGGATGTTTGATATAATTTTCTTTTAATTCTTTTGGACTTCCGGCAGCAATAATTTTTCCGGCATTGATTAAAATTATATCATTGCAGTATTCCGCTTCTTCTAAAAAGTGCGTTGTAACTAAAACCGTAACACCATCGGCAGACATATCATTGATCAATTCCCAAAATTTTCTGCGCATCACCGGATCAACGCCGCTTGTCGGTTCATCAAGAAAAACTATTCTTGGACGGTGAAGAACTGCACAACCGAGCGCAAGACGCTGTTTCCAACCGCCGCTTAATGTATGCGTTATGCTGTTTTCTCTTCCTTGAAGATTTGCAATATGAAGCGCCCACTTTTTTCGTTCCTGCAATTCATGATTGGAAAGTCCGTACACTCGGCCAAAAAAATCAATATTTTCTTCAACAGTTAAATCTTCATACAAAGAAAATTTCTGCGACATATATCCGATGCTTTTCTTTACTTCGTGCGGCTGTTTGTTAATATCAAATCCGCCGACGCGCGCCGTTCCTTCCGTTGACGTGAGCAGTGCGCACAACATTCGTATTGTGGTAGATTTTCCCGCACCATTCGCTCCGAGAAATCCAAATATCTCACCCTCCTTCACTTCAAAGTTGATATGATCAACCGCTGTGAATTTCCCAAATCGCTTTGTAAGATTTTGAACTTCTATTGTATTCATTTTTTATTATAGGTCATCAGCGAAATAAAAACATTTTCCAGCGTCGGCTTCACTATACGCCAATCGGAAACTGAAATAGAATGTTGTGCAAACATTTGAAGAATAAGATTTATATCGCGTTCCGCTTTTTCAACAACAATATTCAATCGGTCGCCGAATGCTTGAACTTCTTTTACCAATTCAAATTGTTTTGCCAATGCAAATGCTTGACGAATATTTGAACAGACAAGTTCAATTATTTCTCCGCGCATCTCTTTTTTAACTTCGGATGGCGTACCAAGAACTAATATTTTTCCTTCATTCATCAATGCCACCCGATTGCATCGTTCTGCTTCATCCAAGTACGGCGTAGTCATTACGATGGTAATTCCTGTTTTCAAAAGCGTTGAAAGAACTTTCCAAAAATCTCTGCGAGATACAGGATCAACTCCGGTTGTCGGCTCATCAAGAAAAATAATTTCCGGTGTATGAATAAGCGTGCAGGCAAGAGCAAGTTTTTGTTTCATTCCGCCCGAGAGTTTTTCAGCAAGTCGTGTTCTGAAAGGCATAAGACGTGTAAACTCCAGTAATTCTTCGCGGCGTTTTTTGTAGTCCCATACGCCGTGAATTTCTGCAAAAAACTCAATGTTTTCATCAATTGTAAGGTCGCCATACAGACTGAATTTTTGCGACAAGTATCCAATTCGCTTCTTTACTTCTTCCGTCTGTTTACGGACATCAAATCCCAACACGGAAAGATCGCCGGCATCGGGTTTTACAATTCCGCACAACATTCGTATGAGCGTTGTTTTTCCAACGCCGTCAGGACCGACTAGTGCGAACATTTCCCCTTTTGCAACTTGAAGCGAAAGATTATCCACCGCTACAACTGTATCGAATTTTTTAGAAACTGTATGTACGTTTAGCGCATTCATAATTTATTTTCTCGCAGATGCTCGATAAAAGCATTCGAGCATGACGAATTCCATTATATGTTTGTCATTCCCGCCTGCCTGCCGCAGGCATGGCATGTTTTAAGCGGGAATCCCTGCCTTGCAAACATAAAATAATATGGCAGGCGGCTATTTTATGGATGCCCGACAAAAAATTCGGGCATGATATTAAGCAATAATTTTAGGAACATTTTCTCTGTGCTCTCTGCGGTAAAGATTATTTCAAATACGCATCCGCCGGCATACCGGATTTTAATTCGCCATTTGGGTTTTCTACTTCAAGTTTAATTCCAAAGACTAATTTTGTCCGCTCATCTTTTGTTTGAATATTACGCGGAGTAAATTCCGCGGTCGGCGAAACATACACAACTTTACCTGCAAACGTTTTATCAGGATAAGTATCAATCATAACATCGGCAGAACCGCCGAGTTTCACTTTCCCTAATTCTGTTTCACCAATGTAAATTCGCAATTCCATTTTTTCAAGGCGCGCAATTTTTGCAACAACCGTTCCCGTTCCAATCAATTCTCCTTCTTCCACAGGTTTATGCGTAACAACACCGGAGATCGGTGCAACAATGTAGCTATCTTTGATTTGTTTTTTGAAAATATTCGCCTGCGCTCTTGCTTGTTCAACTCTCGCTTTTGCCGCATTTAAATCTTCAGTACGCGCAAAGCGTTGAAGTTTTTGCAGATTTTGTTTTGCAGAATTTAGCTGTGCCTGAGTAATTGTAAAGCGCGATTCAGCATCTTCATGTTGCTTTTGAGAAACGGAATGCTGCTGAAACAATTCTTTAATTCTCTTAAAATCATTTTCTGCGGAATTGAATGATGCTTCTGCCTGCACTAACGATTCTTTTGCAAGTTTCAAATCTTCTTCTCGCGCTCCATTTTTTAATAAATCATACTGCGCTTCTGCCGCATCAACGCCCGCTTCCGCCTGCTTTAATTGAAGTGCAAACATTTCGTGATCGAGAATTGCAAGCGTATCTCCCGCCTTCACCGTTGAACCTTCCGCAACGAATAGATTTAAAAGCTGTCCTGAAACTTTGGAAGAAATATTTACTTCAACAGCTTCTAACGTTCCGCTCGCTTCAATTGCGCCGTCATGATTTTTTCCACAGCTTGATAAAAGAATGACTGACGAAATAATTAAAACAATTGGTTTCTTAAGTTTCATAAAAAATGAAATGCTACCCTGAGCGCCTGCTCCGAAGGAGTCCTTCGTGACCTGCCAAAACGAAGTTGCAGGCAGGAAGCGAAGAAGCCATTTTTGAATTATGCTTTTAAACAATATATTCTTCGTCTCACGACAAGTCGTTCGACTAAGAATGACGTTTTTTTGAAATTCATTTTTATTTTTCATACTTTCCTCTACAGATTTGTAATTTCGTATGTAAGAAATTCTCGTCGGGCTTCTTCCGTTAGCGATCCTTCAAAGATCACATGAAAGATAGTGTACATTGCTTCTTTCGGTGAAAAAGAATTTTTCGACAGCACTTCCGGATTGACAATTGTTTGAACAGAGTTCATAAACATCATTAACACAACATCGCCGTTCACATCCGTTCTAAATTTTCCCTGCGCTTTCGCCTCTGCTATCAACGTTCCAACGCGGGACATCATCATTTCACCACGAAATTTTTCTACTTCTTTCCAAAGAGACGGAGCAAAGCGCTGAATATCTAATTGAAAAGCGCGGCTGAACTTTCCGCCTGTCTTTCCTAAAAAAAGCATTAACTCGGCAAGTTTTTGAAGAACAGGTTTTTCTGAAATTATTATTTCCGTAACACTGTTACCGACTTTCTTCATCAGAGCTTTAATAATTGTCCGCACAAGAAAATCTTTGCTCGGGAAAAATTTATACATTGTTTTTTTGCTTATGCCGAGTTCGCTCGAAAGTTCGTCAAGCGTTACTTTGTTAAAACCGGAAGAAAGAAATCGCTCTTCTGCGTGAAGAATTATTCGCTCCTTCGGTTCTTGTTCAAGAATTTCTTCCATCATTGCCTCATCTTTAAAAGAAACTTTTATATTTTTTTCAGTTTCCATTCGGGTAAAATTAAATCCTCATTTTATTTTGAGGATTAAATTAGGAAACTTTTATCGTATCTTGCGTTTCCAAGATAACTCATATCATTTAGAGATGCAAGCTATTTAAATCGCTAAAAAATAATTCCTATAATACCACACTGTATAAATGGTGGAACCACCCTTTTACTTTTTCGTTACCACAATAAAGTTCATTCCTCGTTGTCGGCACCACGTTCTTGCTCTTTCATGTTTTCTAATCGTATCAGGATTTTCAAGAAAATGTGTTCCTTTCACTTCATGGATTTCTTTTGCCCCATCAATCTTTTCAACTAAGAAATCTGGACGATAAC
>CAYXEE010000003.1:16604-16884 GCA_964463935.1 uncultured Chitinophagaceae bacterium
TGTCCATTTCGCAACAGTTTTATCTTTCTCAAGTTTTTTCATGTATTCTAATTCCCAGCTTGATTCGTACCGCTCAACGGAATACGCTGATTTCATTGGATTTTCAAAATCGCCATGTTCACTTGTAGGCATATTATTTCCCTTTTCTGTATTTAATAATACTTGCAACAAGTCCGGGTCTTTCCTTAAAATTTCTTGAAACAGCATGACGCTGCCGCAACGCGTGCTTAAGCATTTCACTGTTTGCCAATCCGGCACTCTTCCCATCTAATAATTTTTT
>CAYXEE010000003.1:16914-22970 GCA_964463935.1 uncultured Chitinophagaceae bacterium
ATATAGATAGCCAAGTTCGTGAGAGCCAATCCCTTCTTCTGCAAGTAACATATCAGCAATATCTCTTATTGTGTGTTTTAAATCTTCCGTAAGCTGCTCTTGAGAAATTTCTTTTTCTGTTACATTTGTTTTCCCGACATTTGGAGCATCGGTTATTTCAGCGAAACCTTCTCCAAATAAATTTGTCCCTTTTACACTTTCAATTTCCACCTTTGAAATTTCAATTTCACTGCCGTAATCAAACTCGTCTAAAATTGATTGCCAATTTTGATAATCATCTTCAACAATTTCTAAATCATCTAAATCGCTAAAATCTGCTTCTTCAGCTTCTTCCGGTTCGGGAATTTCAATAATATTTTCCGGCTTATACATTATTTGCGCTTTTCTTTTGGGAGGCAAATCATCATCGCCAAACAAATTTCCTTGGTCAACATCTTTTCTAATTTTTGCACCGACAATATCCCAAAGCCATTGATGATTTAGTTTTTCATGGTCAACAATAGCGCAAAATTCTTGAGCATCTTCTCCGCGTATATTTAGCCGTAAACCCCGACCAACAACCTGCTGACCATACACACGAGAAGAAAATTTTCTTAGTAGTAAAATTACAGAAACTGCTGGAACGTCCCACCCTTCACGCAGCATTAACACACTGACAACTGCTTCTAACTGACTTCCTTTTTCAATTAGTTCTTTTGCTTTGCTTTCAGAATTCAATTTCTTAGCAAGATTTTTTTTGGCATCCTCAAGAGATTTACCTTTCTTTCCAATAATGCCCGCAAGCAACCTTTCATCTTCGGAAGATTCTTCCGTAATAACAACGGTGTTTATCCCAAAACCACCTTTTTCCTTAGGCAACGACAACATCTCTGCCGCAGCTTTTGCGTCTTTAATGCAAATTCCGACGACAAATAATATTGGCTTATATTCCCCTTGACCAATACTTGCCGCTCTTCTTTTTTGTTCTTCTAATCGCTCGAGAGCAATGGCAATTTGTTTTTTCATCGGATCGGGATCCGTTACCCATTGCGTTGAAGACAAACCTTTTTCAATTTTCTCAAACTCTTTGTCCATTTCATCAACGGTTCGTTTTTCTCCTGTTTCAGGATTTGTGTACGTAAGTTGAACAGAGGAAAGTTTCGGTTGATACACAACAATACTTTTTATTATCGGCGGAACTTCTGATTGCGCATCCGCAATTCCATATTCATAAATCATTTTTGAATCTGGTGTCTTTCCATCGGCACGGTCTGGTGTTGCAGTTGTATCAAGCCGGAATTTGCATTTCGGTGATAACGAAAAAAGTGTATTATCATATTCGGCTGCCGGAGTATTATGTGCTTCATCATTAAACACTGCAAGGTGTTCAACAAAATTCATAACGTAGGCAAGATTTCTTTTCCCGCTGATATTGGATTGATACAATTGATGAATATTTCCAAGAATAATTCCACTTTCTAAAATTCCTTGCGGTGTAGAACCCGGTTCAAGCAGGTGTAATCCCAATTCGTTTTTAAAATGTTCTGTTCCCGACGGAAAGAAATCAAAATCTCGAAATACTTTTGTATCGGTAAAATCATCCTCTAATCTATCACGCACAATTGTATTGGGACAGAGAATTAAAAACTTTTGTATATCGTAACAATATTTTAACCAAGAAATAATTGCTCCGATGATTGCCGTCTTTCCCCCGCCGGTAACAATGTTCAGTAAAACATTTTTCATCTGAAGCAATTCGTACGCATAAATTGCTCTATATACTGATTCTTGCTGATGCTTCCATAGTTTTCTTGGGGCATCATCACGGCGCAAATGTTCCAAAAAATCGCGCGTTAACGGATTAACATTAGGGAAGCCGCTTTCAGACCATTGTTTTACTTCTTGCTCGTAGCGTAAAAAAGCATTTTGCATATTTTATATTTTCAACCCTTCGAGGGTTTTAGTTAATAAATCTGTAACAATTCTTTACCTTCAACAATTCTTTCAAGTAAACCCTCGAAGGGTTTTCTTGTTAATTTTTATTTTACTTCTATTTCCATTTTTTCAGGTCGCTCCGATGGAGCTATTAATTTTTGCATAGTCGTAAGTTACCAACAGTATGTCCCTACGGGACATTTAATGAAGTTGCAATTTTCTAATTTCGCGTTTACTACTCAAAACATTTTGCTCCGTAGGAGCAGTATGTTTGTAACTATCGTCAGAAGTAAAACAAAGCCCCGTAGGGGCGACCTAAAGATTTTAGTTACTTCACTTCTATTTCCACTATTTCTGTCCGCTCGCCTCCTTGATCATCTTGCACAGAACAGGCGATTTTCTTTTTACCCGCACTTCCAAATTCATATTCTACAACCAAAACCGGTTTCCCCGTTTTCTTGTCGCGCAAAAAGGCAAATCCTTCGGATGAACTGAATCTATTTTTATAATCAAAATCCCATTGCACGTTGGCAATAACTCCATCTTTATTTAAGCTAACAGATTCAGAAACGTCAAAACGATATTTATTTTTCCCGATTCGTTCATGAGCAATGCGTACTTCCGGCGGCTGGATAAAGCTGAGAAGCTGATTATAGTCTTTATGTTTTGTGGTGATGTGCTCTCTGTAACCGTCATCTTCTAAACGGACAAGATTTAAGCGGACAAAATCAATTCGTTTATTTTCTCGTGCAGCGAGAATTTCAGCGGCTTTGCGTGCATCGGGTGCAAAATTCCAGCCGAGCATTGCTCCAAAGTTGGAGCGGCGTTCCTTAAATATTGCTTCGGCAAATTTTGCAACATCATCTTTTGTAATGCGCGAACTGCGCGACGGCTCGCCGACAAACAACGGCACTCCATGACGAACTCCATGGATATTGGTCGATATTGTCTCGGTTTTGCCCCCAAATGCTTTTACAACAAATTCTCTAAATTCATTTTTAGGAAGTTTCTCCAAGCGCGGCGATTCATAAATTCCCCAATGCTCTACGGTAAAATCCGGCACAACAAATAATTTTCCGAGTTTTTCTTCTACAAGTCTGTTTATTCTATCTTGTGTTACAGAAACCGCAATACGCGATTGGTCGGATGCAATCCAACGACGATTAAGATATTGTGAAATTACTGGAGTAGTTCCACCACCACAAAAGAAATCAGCAACAATATCGCCTTCCTTACTTAATGCCGAAATAAGTCTTTCAAGTAGTTTCCCTGGTTTTTGTGTTGGATAACCAACTCTTTCAGAATCTTCTCGATTTAGCTGCTCTATATCAATCCAATAATCTTCCGGCACTTTATCTAATGGATACCTATATACTTTCCCTGATTTCTTGTCAGTCTTTTCTTGCCAAATATTTCCTTCTTCATCGGTAATTGTTTTCATATGGCTATCTGGCTTTCTTGCAACTCTTACTTTCGGATTATCACCATTAAATATCCAATGGTTCGATTTTGTGTACCATAATATAACATCATGTTTTCTTCCAAACGTGTTATTAGATTTCCCTCCAATAGAATAACACCATACAATTTCATTTTTAAATCCAGCTTCTTTACCATTTCCGCCCCCACTTCCAAATATCTTGTCCATTTCTATTTTTACATAGTGATTTGCATGCCAATCAAGATGAACACAAATTGAGCCGGTGTCTTTTAACAATCGTTTCATTTCATACAAACGAGCATTTAACCAAATTAAGTATCCGGGCATTCCTCCTTCCCAAATATCGGTAAACGAGCGAACTTCGTTCTTGTCGCCAAAAATTACATTATAATTTCTACCGGAGAAAAACGGCGGGTCAATATAAATCAGGTCAATACTTTTACTTGGCAGCTGCCGCATAATGTGAAGATTATCTCCAAAGAAAAGTCGGTTCGCTCCTTTGGGAAATAATTCTGTCGGTTCAAATTTATCGCCGTAACCAAATTCAACTCTCTGCACTTCTTGGAACGGCAAATAAATTCTCGGATAAGCGTGTTCAAATTTTGTAATTTTTGTCTCGCGCCGACGGGTTTCAACTTCCCATCCAAGCGGCGCTTCATCAACTGGAACTGCGCCAAAACGTGTCGGTAATTTATAAAATTCAGTCTGCTGCGGAATATCAATTGGTGATTCTGGATCAACAATAGAAATGGCTGATTCAGCAAGTTTTTGTTTTGCCATGAAAGCTCCGAAAAATTGGGAGCTTCGGTGTGTCAAAATATTTGCGCGGTTTGGTACAAAAAGAAAGGGCGTGAACATCAAATCGCTCTTTCTCTCGGTACCGCTAGGACCGCGCAAAGAAACGAAATGAGTCACGCCCCATTCGGGGCGCGACTTCGGTTTTGTTCTTTGCGTTATCTAAAATTAGCGGTTTTAGAGAATGACAGTGCCGAAGCGTGCTATGTTAAAAATTGTTATCCGTTAAAATTCTTTAGATTTCTCCAAAATTTATTTAAATAATAGTAGCAACTAAATTGTAAAAAGACAAGCTACATTCCTATTTATTATTGCAATTACGTCAAACTCAATGCCGTTGCTAAAAGATGTCAGACATCGTGGTAAGTAATAAAGAGAAACATTAAAGATAATCTAAAGTCAATTAACAAGATGTCTGACATCTCGCTGAAGATTTTTCCCATAACTTTAGCTTGAAAATCCGTCCTTTTACTGTATAATGGCGTATAAATTTCGAACATAAACTCACTCTACCCGGCATATAGTATTTTTACTTTGTGGTACGATGTAAGATTTGTTCTTTTGCCGCAATAATTGCCTGATGGAGTTTTCGTTCCAACACTTTGCGCGACGGCAGTTCAGTAAGATATTCCGACACGCGAATACCGGATTTGTGAAGTTGTAATAATTCAATCTGCTCCGAAGATTTTCCTGCACACAAAATTAAACCGATGGGAAGTTCTTCTCTTTTTTGCATTTCATATTTTTCTAACCAGCGCAGATACAATTCCATTTGTCCTTTGTATGCGGGCTTAAATTTATCCAGTTTCAAATCTATTGCAACTAAACGCCGCAGTGTGCGATGATAAAAGAGCAGGTCAATATAATATTCATCGCCGTCCACAGTAATTTTCTTTTGCCGGGCAATAAATGAAAAACCGATGCCCAGTTCAAGAATGAACGATTCAATTTCGCTCAAAATTGCCGATTCAAGATTTTTTTCGGAATAGGTATCTTTCAATCCAAGAAAATTCAAAAAATACGGATCGCGAAAGACAAGATCGGGTGTCATTTTCCCGTCATCGCGCAACTCTTTTAGCTCTTTCCTAATAAGTTGATCAGGTTTTTTTGAAATTGCTGTTCGCTCGTAAAGCATGGAAGAAATGCGCTCACTTAATGTTCGCACACTCCAACGCTCAATTTTGCACATTTCAATATAAAATTCTCTTTTAAGAGAGTCTTCCAGATACATAATAGCACGAAGGTGAGACCAACTTAATTGTCTACACAATGTGTAGACAATCTCCTCGTCGGAAAATATCTCGGCAAAACGAGTGCAGTGCCTCAAATGTTTTTCTCCCCAACCACCCCCAAATTCTTCCGTTAATTTTCTACTCAGTGTGTAGAAAATCTGTTTACCATATTCTGCTCGTTCTTGCTTCAGCACATCTTCCCGAATCCTTTTGCCAATCTGCCAATACAAAAGAACCGTTGCAGAATTAACGGCAACCGCAACATGTTCCCGCGCCTGTTGAATAAGCGAGCGAATATCACCAAGTAAATGTACAGAAAGTGCGTTTGATTTTTTTTGCAACGACTGCTTCATTAACAGACCTCCATCAGCTGATAAATTTTCAAAAAATTTCTCAAATTCCGCTTTTAAAAGCAAAGTTTATCTTGAAAATCCGTCCTTTTCGCTGTATTTTGGTCTGTATAAATGTCGGACACACACTCACCTTGTCCGGCATTTTGTTTTTAGAACAAACTCTACGGTTACCGTGCCTAAACAAATTCGAATCGGCATACTCGGCGGCGGTCAGTTGGCAAAAATGTCAACATTGGCGGCATCGCGTCTTGGTTTTGAGATTTCCATTCTCGATAAAGAAAATTTTTCTCCAGCAGGAAAACACACACGTAGTGAATTTGT
>CAYXEE010000004.1:0-13137 GCA_964463935.1 uncultured Chitinophagaceae bacterium
TCTGATAATTCTTGCGGTTTTGTTATTCATTGCAGAAGCGCTAACAAAGAAAAAAATTGCGGCGCAGCAAAAATTAAAATCGTTAAACGATCTTTCGTGGAAAGAAGCAATTATTATCGGTTTGTGGCAGAGCGTTGCGCTTATTCCCGGTTCTTCGCGCTCCGGCACAACAATTACCGGCGGACTGCTTACGGGATTAAACAGAGAAACGGCGGCGCGGTTTTCATTTTTGCTTTCGCTTCCTTCTGTTTTTGCGGCGGGAGTTTTTGAACTGGTAAAAGAACGGCATGAATTATTTTCCGCATCAATCGGAATGACGAACCTTGTTGCTGCAACAATTGTTTCAGGAATTGTCGGTTATGCTTCAATAGCGTTTCTGTTAAATTATCTAAAAAAACATACAACGTATATTTTTATTATGTACAGAATTATTGTCGGATTGGGATTGTTATATTTATTGAACGCCGGAATTTTACAGCCGTTGTAATGGATAATTTCTGCGCTCTACCAGTCTGTTGAAAAAGGAAAAATCCGCCGCGAATTTCACGAAAACAATTTTAGGACATTCTGTTTTTGACTCATAAATCGAGTTCTGTATCTTCAATTCGTGTGATTCGTGGCTAACAAAAAAGTTTTTCAATACCATGCTAAAAAATATTCATTAAAAAAAATGCCGCGTGTTGCATTTGTAAAATTCTAAATAATTGTTAAACTTCAAATATTTTTTTGAATACAACGTTCGGCATCTAACAAATTACAAAGCTATAAACTGAGAAAGACATTATGGAATTTATTAAAGAATTTTTTGAAAAACTGCGAGACATTCAGGCGCTGGTTGCGTGGGCTGGTTACATCGGATTGTTTGCTATCGTTTTTGCCGAAACCGGTTTGTTGATAGGATTTTTTCTTCCGGGCGATTCGCTGCTGTTTACTGCGGGACTTTTTGCCGCGCAAGGAACATTTAATATCTACAAATTAAATTTTCTTTTAATTGTTGCAGCAATTGTCGGCGATGCAGTCGGATATTACATAGGCAAAACCGGCGGAAACGCATTATACAACAGACCGAATTCGCGCTTCTTTAAAAAAGAACATTTAATCGCAACAAAAGAATTTTATGACAAATACGGCGGATTCACAATAATTGTTGCTCGCTGGATGCCGTTTGCGCGCACGTTTGCCCCCGTTGTTGCCGGAATTGCGGAAATGCCGTACGCAAAGTTTGCCACATATAATATAATCGGTGGAATTTCGTGGGTGTTAAGTATGACTCTTGCGGGATATTTTCTGGGACAAACATTTCCCTGGGTAACAAAAAATCTTGAAATCGTAATTATTACAATTATTTTTCTTTCTATTCTTCCTGCAATAATTAAATATTTGCAAGTAAAATACGGAAAGAAAAAAGAATAAAGTAAAAAATAAATTTGCAAAGTTTGGCAGACTTGGCAAATTTGTTTTAAAAAAATTTCTTCCATATTCTGCGGGAAGATTTTTTTCCTACAAATAGCTTTTCTTTTTTCTACATTCCTATTTTTGAAAAACCGGTTTTAGCAAATTGCTTGTTTTTTGCAAATTTGTAAACTATTTTAAGGCATAATAATTGCTAATAACAACAATTAACAACGCTCAAGCGTTGAGAAAGTCAACATTATGGCTGCAAAAAGAATAGCTGAACTTACATTTGAATTATTGGCAAATTGCCACGAAAAAGAAGAGCGGCTTGCGGCACAGTTAAACATTTCCGGTCCGCAGTTTCGTTTGCTGCGCTACTTTCGCGGCGAGAAACGTCTTCCGATTAAAGCGCTGGTCGAGCGAATGCATCTCAGCGGAAGCCGGTTGACTCGAATTTTAGATTCCCTTGAAGAAAACGGCTATTTATACCGTTCCATTGATCCTTCCGATAGGCGGGTAATAACCGTTACGCTTTCAAAAAAAGGGATTGAACTTTCTCAAGCATTGGAAGAAAACTATTTAAATTTTCACAAAGAGATATTAAAAGATATTCCAAAAGAAATTCAGGAGCCAATGATTCAGGGAATGCAAAATATGTTAAGCTCCCTTTCTCGCTGGCTGAAAAACGAAAAATAAGTTACGGGCTTGCTGCAACAAGCCCATTTTTTTACGCATATATTTGCTTTTAGCAATAATTACTAATAATAAATATTTTCAACAACAACAAAAAAAGTTTTATGAAAAAATATTTACTTCCTGCTTGCACAATGCTCGCGCTTACTATTGTAACATTTTTTACGGGATGTAAAAAAGAGGCGAATGTCGCATCAACAACAACCGGCGGCGCTTCGTCTCAATGCGTTGCATGCCACACCGATTACGCGCTTCTGAAACAGGTTGCATCGCCGGATACCGCGGCAAGCGGCGGCGGATGCGGCGGCGATACGCCTCACATTGAACCGTATGACCGCGTATATCTTGGCGGACAAGGATATGAAGATTTTAAGAAATCAACGCACGGAAAAAAAGAGTGCGTTTGGTGCCACGGCGGCAATGCAAAAGCTAGCGATAAGAAATCTGCGCACAGCGGAGATTTCGTAAAACATCCATCGGAACATGCGGATAAATTTTGCGTTCCGTGTCATCCTGCAAACGCTCATACTATGACAAGCATACACACCGACGGCGCCGGACAAAAACGAATGATGTTTACTCGGTACGGCGTACAAAGTTTTGAACAGCTTCCCGAACAATTGAAAAGCGGATACAATAAAAACTGCGCAAAATGCCATGGCGGATGCGGCGATTGCCACGTTAACAGACCAAAAGCGGGCGGCGGCGGATTGTATAAAGGACATAAATTCAGTAAAACGCCGGATATGCTTGATCAGTGCGTGGCATGCCATGTAAGCCGCGGCGGACACGCATATCTCGGAATTGCTTCCGGCACGGTTCCCGATATTCACAAAACAAAATTGAATGCTACGTGTTTAACGTGCCACACCGGAACAGAACTTCACGGCAGCAGTACGAAATATGAACAGCGGTATGCCGTTAAAGAAATGCCGACTTGCCAACAATGCCACACAAATATTAATAAAGCAAATGCGTTCCACACAGTTCACATTGGAAATTTAAATTGCAATGCGTGTCATTCGCAGGATTACAATAATTGCGGAAGTTGTCATGTCGGAGGAGCGGGAGTGAGAATTCCTTCTCATCAAAAATTCAAATTGGCGCTAAATCCTATTCCCGCTTTGCGTCCATACAAAATTGTAACGGTGCGGCAATCGCTAATGGCGCCGGACAGCTGGAAAGAATACGGCGTTGCACAGCTTGCTAATTTCGACGCGCATCCGACATACAAATATACAACGCCGCATAATATTCAGCGATGGACTAAAAGAACACAGGTTGCGTCTGGAAAATCGTGTTACGATAATTGTCATATAATTAAAGAAGGAACAACCTTTAGAAACAAAGAATTATATCTTTTCAATACCGATTTACAAAGCTGGGAAGTAAACGCAAACAAAAACATTGTTGTTGACGGAAAACTTCCCGCAAGCTGGCAAGTTCAATAATAAATTTCGCCGAACAACGGCGGATAATTTATCACTCAAAATAAAAGAGGTTACTATGAAAAAACATAATCTAATATATCTTTTCTTTGCCGCGTTACTTCTTGTAACAGGTTGCAAAAAAGACGACGATGGCAATCCGGTAACGCCGATAAAAATAGACGAGACAAAAGAGCTGGTAAAATACGTTGAATCCAACAACGATTACATTTATGCCGGAGCTTCGTTTGTGTTTTCCGCCGCAACATACCGCACAGAATATCTTGCAGATGCATCAAAAATTTACACCATTGATGTCCGCTCCGCGGCGGATTTTTCCACAAAACGCCTTAAAGGCGCAGTAAATGTTGCGCTAAAAGATTTATACACGCATATAAAAGGTTTAAATTTTGCGACGTACAAGTATGTTGTTGTTACATGCTATTCAGGTCAGACCTCCGCGTACGGCGTTTCGTTGGTTCGAGCAATGCTTCCAATTGCAGATGCAAACAAAGTTGTATCGTTAAAATGGGGAATGAGTTCTATTGATTCTATGTTTGCTACAAATTATTGGCTTGCAAAAACAGCAAACACGCGCGCATCGCAATTTGTAACAACCGACCCGCCGGCAAAACCGGCAAAAGGTTCTCTCCCCACGCTTTCCACCGGAAAAACAACCGGAAAAGAAATTCTTGAAGCGCGTGTAAATGAATTGCTCGCAGCGGGTTATAACCTCGGCGTTACCGAAGCGACTGTGTACTCGGCTCTTTCGAGCTACTTTATTGTTAACTACTGGCCGCTTGCCGCATACAAAGATCCGGGACACATTGACGTCGCATATAACTACGAACCAGCTGCAAAACCATTTAAGTTAGACAGCGTGCTGACAACGCTTCCAACAAACAAACCGGTTGTGCTGTATTGCTTCACCGGACAAACAAGCGCGTATGTCGGCGCATACTTAAAATTGATTGGTTATGACGCTAAATCGCTTCTGTATGGCGCTAACAGTATGATTTTTGACAAAATGAAAGCAAGCGCAAACACATCGGCAAATACTTTTGTGCCTGCAGTTGAAATTAAGGGATACAAAGATTTGTTACAATAAAAAATATGCTGTATCAGTGAATAAAGAGCGCGCCCGAAGAAATTCGGGCGTTCTCTTTTTATGTTGTGCATAATTTTTGTATTTTAGGAAAAGAACTTTTCAAGAAAAAAAAGAGAGGAAAATTTTGTATGGCAACAGCAGCCCCTTCAAAAATTCAAGAATTTGATGCAGCGACAATTGAAAAAATTGCATACAATTCCGCCGCAGAAATTCCTACGCGAGAACCGAACGACCAATACCGGCTCGGTTACAGCATCTGGCTTATGCTGAGCGAAAAAAACATCTCTCTTCAACAAACCGTAAAAAATTCCGGAGCGCGTCTGCTTATCAGCGAAAAAGAAGCGGTGAAAAAAATTTCCGAATTGTTAAAAGCTAGCGGATTAAACGCATAATAATTTCACACAACGCTGAAAAGATTTTGCTTTTTTCTTTCATTCTTGCGCAATTCTTTTAATTGAATCTGCACAGCTGTTTCTGTATTTTATACATACCTATTTTTTCTCACTAATACAGCGCGCTATGGAAAATTCCTCCATAATAAAAATTACACATCTCAACAAAACATATCCGCTTGGCTCTACTACGCTAAAAGCGTTGGATGATGTAAATCTTTCTATCGGCAAAGGAGAGTTTCTCGGTCTTGTTGGTCCGAGCGGCTCTGGAAAAACTACGCTGCTGAATATTATCGGCTCTCTTGATGCGCCTACTTCAGGGAGCGCGGAAGTGCTGAAACAACCAATCGAATCGCTTTCACACAAAGCGGCGGCGCAGCTTCGCAACAGAAAAATTGGTTTTATTTTTCAAACATTTAATTTGCTTCCCGTGTACACGGTGTACGAAAATGTAGAATTTCCTCTGCTTCTACTCGGCGTTGAAAACGAGCAGAGAAAAAAAATGGTGATGGACGCGCTTGAATGGGTCGGTCTTGCCGACCGCGCAGAATCAAAACCGGCGCAGCTTTCCGGCGGACAGAGTCAGCGCGTTGCAATTGCACGCGCAATTGTTAAGAAACCGGAAATTGTTCTCGGCGACGAACCGACGGCAAATCTTGACGCGGCGAATTCTCACAACATTATGAAAACTATGGCGTCGTTAAATAACGATTTGAATATCACTTTTATTTTTGCAACACACGATGAAAAAGTAATCAGCTATCTCAAAAGAAAAATTGTGCTGGTTGACGGCAAAATAGAAAAAGATGAAATTGTGTAAAGGGCAAAACTACTAAAGAGACAATGCTTCTCATAAAACTTGCTGTACGAAATATTCTCGGCGCAGGATTGCGAACGTGGTTAAATGTTGCCGCGCTTTCGTTTTCGTATGTTGCAATAATTTTTTTGCAAGGCGTCTATACCGGAATGAATGACCAAGTTGAGCGCGCAACTATTGATGCGGTGTACGGCGGCGGACAATTCTGGCAAAAAAATTATGATCCATACGACCCGTTAACTATTAACGACGCGCACGGCGTTATTCCGGCGCCGATTCAACAAGAAATTGCCAACGGAAATGCTGCGCCGATTCTTATCCGACAGGCGGCAATTTATCCCAACGGAAGATTTCGCACTGTATTGTTGAAAGGAATTGACCAGAAGCAATCTGTTGTTACAATTCCCTCCGCGCTTCTGCAAGATACAGTTGGAAAAATTCCTGCAATTATCGGCGGAAGAATGGCAAAAAGTATCGGCGCGAAAAAAGGAGATGTGCTTGCCGTTCAGTGGCGCGATTCGCACGGAACTTTTGACGCGCGCGATGTTGAAATTGTTGAAATTATGCAGACAACAGTGCAGGAAATTGACAACAATCAAATCTGGATTCCGATTCATTTGCTGCAGCGTTTTACTTCGCTTCCTGATAATGCAACAATTATTATCGTTAAATCCGGCATCCAAATTCCTCAAAATATTTCCGATTGGAATTTCAAAGATTTGAATTTTCTTCTTAAAGAAATTCATCAAATGGTAAAACAAAAGCGTATCGGCGGAAGTATTTTTTATATTGTTCTTCTTCTGCTTGCGCTTCTTGCAATTTTTGATACACAGGTGCTTTCCATTTTTAAAAGAAGAAAAGAGATGGGAACATTGATGGCGTTGGGAATGACGCGCAGAATGTTGATTGCACTTTTTACCGTCGAAGGAGCGTTTCACGGAATTCTTGCCGCGCTTGCCGCCGCCGTGTATGGAATTCCTCTGCTTGCGTACGTTGCAGAAGCAGGATGGAAACTTCCGCAAGCAACGGACAGTGTCGGCTTTGCAATCGGTGAAAAACTTTTTCCCGTATTTTCTATCGGGCTTATTACGGGAACAATTCTTCTTGTACTGCTCGTAACAACAATTGTCAGTTTTTTGCCGACAAAAAAAATTGCAAAATTAAAACCGACTGATGCGCTGCGGGGAAAAATATCATGATTCGTTTTCTTTTGAAAGGTTTGCTCCGCGACCATTCTCGCTCATTGTTTCCCGTTATTATCGTTGCCATCGGCGTTGCGCTTACGGTGTTTCTTCACGCATGGCTGAACGGCGTAATTGCAGGAATGATTCAATCAACTGCAAATTTTAGAACCGGACACGTAAGCGTAATGACGCGCGCGTTTGCAGAAAAAATTGATCAAAGCCCGAACGACCTTGCGCTTCTCGGCGTTGATACAATTCTCGTAAAACTAAAGAAAGATTTTCCCAGTCTTGCGTGGACTCCGCGCATAAGTTTCGGCGGACTTCTTGATATTCCCGATGAAAACGGCGAAACAAAAGAACAAGCGCCGGTTGCAGGAATTGCCGTTGATCTTTTTTCGCCGGAAAGTCCAGAATGGAAAATATTAAATCTTCGTTCGGCAATTGTCCGCGGAAATCTTCCAGTAAAGAAGAATGAAATTTTAATTTCCGAAGAACTTGCGCAGCAGATTCGCATTCAGCCGGGACAAAACGCAACGCTGATTAGTTCTTCTATGTACGGAAGTATGACGCTTACAAATTTTGTTATTGCCGGCACAATCAGATTCGGAGTCGGCGCAATGGACCGCGGCGCAATAATTGCGGACGTGTACGATATTCAACAAGCATTGGATATGAATAACGGCGCAAGTTCCATTCTCGGATTTTTTAACGATGAATTTTTTCACGAGGAAAAAGCAAATAAAATTGCACTTCAATACAACTACAACTTTTCTTCTGCAAAAGGAAAATTCGTTCCTATAATGGAAACACTCCGCACCGCAAGCGGCCTTTCGGATTATCTTGATATTATCGGCTCTGTTTCTGGTATTATCATCGGAATTTTTGTTTCAGTTATGTCTATCGTTTTGTGGAATGCCGGTTTAGTCGGCAGTTTGCGTCGCTTCGGGGAATTTGGTTTGCGTCTTGCGGTCGGCGAAAATAAAAGTCATGTCTATTTTACGCTGTTGATTGAATCGCTCGCCGTCGGCGTTATTGGTTCAATCATCGGGACTGCTGTGGGACTTTTGTTTGCGTTCTATTTACAAATGTACGGACTTAACGTGGGCGATATAATGAAAAGCAGTTCGCTTCTTATCGGCGATGTTCTTCGCGCACGAATCGTTCCGTTTACGTACATCATCGGATTTTTTCCCGGAATTTTTGCTACGCTGCTCGGCGCGGCAATTTCAGGAATCGGAATTTACAAGCGGCAAACTTCGCAACTGTTTAAGGAACTTGAAGCATGAAAATGATTTTACAGATTTCGCAGATTAAAATGCAGATATTTCAAATAAACTTATTTTTCTCCTTTTTGTTAAGTGCGGCGGTTTACTCTCAACAACTTTCCGGCGATGAAATTTTAAAGCGCGTCAACCGTAATATGTTTTCCGAAAACAAAATAATTATTTCTACTATGATTATTCACAGCGAACGGGGAAGTAGAACGGTTTCGCTGAAATCGTGGCAGCGCGGAACAAGAGAATCGTTTTCGGAATTTCTTGCGCCCGCCCGCGAAAAAGGGACGAAAATGTTGAAACTGCAAGATATGCTCTGGACATATTCTCCTTCCACCGACCGCACAATTTTAATTTCGGGACACATGCTGCGCCAATCCGTAATGGGTTCCGATCTTTCGTATGAAGATATGATGGAAGATCCGCATCTGCCGAATCTCTATTCCGCAGAAATTGAATCGGAAGAAAATTGCGGCGGACGCGCCTGCTGGATTTTAAATCTTACCGCAAAGAAAGAGGAGATTGCATACTTTTCGCGCAAAGTCTGGGTAGATAAAGAACGTTTTTTATTTTTAAAGGAAAATCTTTACGCAAAAAGCGGAAAACTTTTAAAATCCGTTGAAGTGCGCGATGTAATAAAAGAACAAAACCGCTGGCTTGCTAAATCCGTTGTGTATAAAGATGCGATGAAAGAGGGGAATGGAACGGAATTCGTTATCGAATTCATCGAGTTCGATGCAAAGATTCCTGATTATTTATTTACAAAAGCGGCGTTAAAGAAATAAGCGCTATTTCTTTTCTGCCGCAACAAGCAATCCCGTTCCCGCTGCATTGGTTGAATGAAAATCAATCCACATTAACAGCAGAGAAAACCAAAGCGTTAACAAATAATAGAACGGCAGAAGAATAAAAAATGCTTTGCTCGCATTAAGCATTAACAGCGGATATTTTACCACAAGCCGCCACGAAAATGTTCCAATAGGTCCGTATGAATATTTTGTGTAAAGAATTGTGAAGCCCGCATTTTTTAATTTTGTCGTAATATCTTCTACCGAATATCCGTCCCGCGCGTGTTCTTCAACAAAACTTTTGTCTCCTTCTTTGTGAACATCCGAACCGCCGAGATTAGAAGGGGTGTGAATTAACAATCGTCCGCCGGATTTCATTGCGGAGAAAAAATTTTTGAACACGGCAACATCGTCCGCAATGTGTTCCATAACATCAACAGAGAGAATAAAATCAAATTTGTTGTTATGTGTTGGAATTGTCAAATCTTCAACGCCGAAATTTACATTGGCGATGCCGGCTTTCGGGAAAAATTCTTTGCAGTCTGCAATGTAATCTTCCTTTACATCAATCGCGTGGATTGAAACGCTAGGAAAATTCTTTGCAATAAAATATGAATATTGACCAAACCCGCTTCCCGCATCAAAAAGATTAATTTTTTCTTTTTCAATGGAAAGAAACTCCCGCAGTGCGCGTTTTACATACCACGTTCGCAAAAACATTACGCCGAGAAGCCAATAAAAAAATTTCCGAAGCGCCGGCGCTTTTTTTGAAACATTTCCAATTACATCTTTAATAGGATCGTATTGCATAGATAAAATTATGAATTATAAATTACGAATTATGAAATTCTATTGTTGTTTCATCCTTCGTTTTTCATCCTTCATCCTTGTTGAATAAGTTGTTCAATCGCATCAACCATTGCATCCCATGTATATTTTTTACGTTCTTCGGATGCGCCTGCCATCAGTTGCTGTTCTAAATTTTCGTTGTAAAATTTCATTATCGCTTCCGCCAGCGCCTGCGGGTTATTCGGCGGTACAATTAAGCCGGATTTTCCGTGAATAATTACTTCCGGCAGTGCGCCGACGTTTGTTGCAATTACCGGCGATGAAAAATAATACGCAATCTGCGCAATGGCGCTTTGCGTTGCGGAAACATACGGCTGCACAACAACATCCGCAGCGGAAAAATAGAGATGCACTTTTTCATTCGGAATATAATCAGAAATTACCGTTGTTACATCGTTGATTCCAGCTTCAATTATATGTGCGCGATATTTTTTCTCATCTCCGTAAAATTCGCCGCAGACTAAAAGCCGCAGTTTCATTTTTTTTTTAAGAATTTTCATCGCATCAATCAGCACGTGCAAACCTTTGTATGGACGAATGTAACCGAAAAAGAGAATTACTTTTTCATCCGTTATTCCGATTTCTTTTTTTGCTTCCGCTTTGGGAATTCGATTCTTAAATAAATCAAACATCGGCAAGGCAACGCGTTTATATTTCGGATTGGAAACAAAATTCTTCAAATCTTTTTCAACGGATTCCGATTGCGCAATGTAAAAATCCGTAAACCGCGAAAGAAAACGCGTAAAAATAATGTCGCCCGGTCTGCGCTCGTGCGGAATAAGATTGTGAAGAATGGTAAGCGCTTTTGTTTTTCTTCCAATCCGCAGCAGCGCGTGAAGCGTTCCTGAGCTTGGTCCGAAAAACGGAAGCCAGTATGTTGAAATGACAAGATCGGCGTTTCTGTTTCGCAGTTTCACTCCGTTCCAAATCCAATTCAACGGATTTATCGAATCAATCAGCGGCGTGCTTGGAACGGGGATTCCCGGTTCGCCGCTCTCTTCCTGCGTTTTCCCCGGAAAAAGAATTTTCGGATACTGCCGCGTGAAGTTAATAATTTCTACCGTGTGTCCGCGTTTCGTAAGATGCGCGTACAGCATAGCAATAAAATGCGCCATGCCGCCGCGAAGCGGATATGCCGGACCAAAAAGGAGAATGTTCATGACGTATAAATTGTTTCTAATTTCCTTACCGCTCTATCCAAACTATGGTTTTCACTTCGAGCAATTTCTACTCTCCATTGTGAAAAAACAAAATTTACCATCGTAGTATTATATGTCTTTCCTACTTTTGCGGTACCTTGAGGAATTAAGCTATCACGAATTTCTTTTCGCATTGATTGTTTAGCTAATTCGCCAATATATTCTTTAGGATTATTTATGTGTTCGGAATTACCTTTTATTTTTGCAGAAGAAATTCCCATGAATTTTGAAAAATTTATTTTATCGCCTATCAGCCAAGCCTCCGCTTCTTTTACGGCTATACGAAAAATAAAATTTTCAGTGATTTCAAAATCAATCCATTCCTTAAGAAGTGTTGGCGGGCAGACATTTGTATCTAAATCTGTTAGAATTACATACGGGATAATTTTTGATGCTAAATTATAGTTCTTGATTTTATTTTTTATGTAATCTTTACCTCTCAAGCCATAAACCGTATTTATTTCTATTCCATTTCTTAAATATTTAAATATTTTTTTTAGAATAGCTTCGTGTAGTTGATCCTCTACAACAATGTTAATAAACTTTGATTTCATTAATTGATAAATGGCAGTGTTAACTGGTCTATTGTCTGGGGCGTTGTATGAGGCAAAACAACATCGGCAATGCTTAAGCCAGACTCAAGTAAAGTTTTTATTTCTTGGTTGTCTGATGCTGCTTTAATAGCCGTTCCTTCGTTTGTCGGAATAAGCATTAATGTCTCTTCTCCGCCAATACCCTTATTCAACAACATATCAAAACTATGCGTTGAAATAATTACTTGTCGTTTTCCAATTTTTTTCCTTTGGAGATTCGCTATTATATCTGCAAGTTTTGAAACAACTCCCGAATGTAAAGATAACTCTGGTTCTTCTAATAAAATTGGTTTATTACCGTCTAGAAGCGACCACAACAACCCTATAAATCTCAGTGTTCCATCGGAAAATTGATCTTCCCATTGCTTTGCACCATTGGGCTTCCAATGTTTATATATTGCCTGTAAGTGAGGAATTCCTTCTATATCTTTAACCAAATCTAATTCATTAAATTGGGGCACTGCCGCCTGCAATGCTTTTTTTATTTTATTTAAGAAAGCATCGCGTGTTTTTTTGTTTGTTTTATTAATTCTTTCAATAAAATTTCTTCCGTAGTAATCTTCTTTTGATGTGTTCCAAGAAAATGATTTAACATCTCGAACTAATTGCGGCACCAAATGAAGATATTGTATTGCTTGAAAGAAGTCCGCAATTTCTCTGAATTTAGCATTTGTTGTGGGCTGTTCAAGATGTGTAAATTCTAAAAGTTTTTCATCCTTAGTATCTTTATTATTCGGACGATTTAATATTAAATTATTTTTGGCATCCCAGACTTTTTCATATTTTAATTTCGCGCGAGTATTAAAGACCCCGCCTCCTGTCTGGCTAAAACCCACTGCATACTTCCACAAATTTTCCTTTGTGGATTCGTCGGCAAGATAAACCTCCATTTCAATGTCCGATTGCGTTCTAGCAAACAAACTTCTAATCTTGGATACACCGCCGCGAACATTTACAGCTTCTTGAAGTCCGCCGCCAATTTTAGCAATATCTCTTAAAAAGCGAAACGCATCTAAAAAATTTGATTTTCCAGATGCATTGGGACCGACAATAAATACGCGTTCTGTTAACGGAATATCAATGTTTTTGTAGTTGCGCCAATTTTTTAATGCAAATCGTGAAATATACATTGTAAAGGTTTATTCTGTCTTTCAATAATTTCGGTTGTAACATAAAACTATTCGTTCAAGATAAATTTTTTTTATTTCTTCTTCTGTTTTTTCTGGAAACCGCTCCCGAAGCCCCTGCAAAAAAAGTTGTTTTGAAAATTCAGAAAGTTCAAACATTTTTTTCAACCGACCCTCCGGTCCAAGCGCTTCTAATGCCGCAAGATACTGTTGATGATTCGGGCGCGGCTTTTCCATTGTTACAGTTCTTCTCTTATTGAATATTCCCGCTCCATCTGCTGGTTGCGCGTA
>CAYXEE010000004.1:13147-21098 GCA_964463935.1 uncultured Chitinophagaceae bacterium
GTTCGCCCAGCAGTCCCATAGAAACAAACTGCACGCCGACAATAATCATAATCAGCGAAACAAGAAAGAGCGGACGGTTGCTGAGCGGTAAATCATTCATATATTTTTCGTAGGTAAGCCAGCCGCCGATAATCAATCCGAGCAGCGAGGATAAAATTCCCCAGCCGCCGAATAAGTGAAGCGGGCGCGTTACGTAACGCGTAGTAAAAACAACGGTAAGCAAATCTAAAAATCCCCGGGAATAACGCGTCATACCGAATTTTGTTTTGCCGAATCTGCGCGGACGATGATTGACAACCGTTTCGCCGACTTTAAATCCCTGCCAATGCGCAAGCGCGGGAATGTAACGGTGGAGTTCGCCGTACACCTGAACGCTTTTTACAACATCTTTCCTGTATCCTTTTAGTCCGCAATTAAAATCGTGAATTTTTACGCCGGTAACTTTTGCCGTTACAAAATTAAAAAACTTGGAAGGGAATGTTTTGTTGAGCGGATCTTTCCTTTTTTTCTTCCAGCCGGAAACAACATCCAATCCCCCTTTTAATTCGCGGATAAGATTCGGAATTTCTGCCGGATCGTCCTGCAAATCGGCATCCATCGTAATTACAAACTCGCCCTGCGCGCGCTGAAAACCGACTGCGAGCGCGGCGCTTTTTCCGTAATTTCTTCTAAAGCGAACAACTTTAACGCGGTTGTTTTTTTTACGCAATTCCCGCAAAACATTAAACGAGCGGTCGGTTGAGCCGTCGTCAATAAAAATTAATTCGTAACTTCCGCCGACTCGCGAAAGCGCGCTTTTTAATTGTTCATGAAGTTCGCGCAGCGATTCTTCTTCGTTAAGAAGCGGAATGACGACAGAAACTTGAAGTTTGTGCTGCAGCTGACGCGCTTGTTGATTTTTTTCCAGAACCGGTTCGCTTTTTTCTGCTTCAATTTGTTCTTGCTGCAAGGGTTCTTGTACTTTCCGTTCCTGTTTGTGATATTTGTGATGAAAGCTCTTGCGCCGAAACGGGTTGTGTTTACGCGGTTGTTGTTCGCCGCCGCTGTGTTGCTGTGTACCTTCTGCCATAAGTATTTAAATTTTTTGTGAATAATGTGTTGTTGATTTTCAACAACAACGCGCCGCTCTCCGCGGCATATTACATGCGAATTTGGTCAATAATCGTGTCAATATATTTTTCCATTCGCACAAGAAATGCGTAATACGCATTCATCCAATCGGTCGGCGTTACCGGCTTTCCGCCGATAACATCGTTAAATATTTTTTGTATGCTTGAAGCCAGGCGGTGCTTTCCTTCTTCTACAACCATTTCCAAGTCGGAATGATAGAACGAATGAATCTGCTGCAATTCCGCTGCAAGTTTCGATTCTACTTTTGCTTTTGAAGAAAGCGGATGGTCTGCCGTTTGCGCCTGCGAAGTTTCGTAAATCAACACATTCCACATATCCATAATATCGCGGAATGCGTTTTCGTTGTTGCAGACAAAATCCGGCAGCCGTTTGTAATACTGCTGAGTTTCAAGCGTAATTTTATACAGCGGCGCCGCTTCAAAATACTGAGAAATTGTATTCGCATGATCGCGCTTTGCCAAAATTCGCAGACACGATGATCGGATTTCAGCAATCAATTTCTCCTCTTTGTTCGGCGTTTGCTGTTTTACGGCGGAAAGTTTTGCAGAATATTCCTGCGAAATTTTTTCCGCTTTCGTTCCGCTAACTACCATTGTTTGCAGTTCTGCCGGCAAATCGTCAAAACTTCTTACGCCGATAAGCACATTGCCGATGTTTTCGGAAACGGACTGCGACTGCATAAGAAATTTTGTAATAAAGCGATCGTTGTACCGCTGTTGGAAATGCGAAATATCGGCGATGATATACAATTCGTCTTGCACGGTCGATATCAGCGTGTTGAATGTATCCGCCAGAGCGACAAGTCCGAATTTTCGATCGTCTAATTGACGAATTGTAAAATCCAACCCAGCAACGGTCGTATCAAAAATTACAATGCGCTTAGAACAGATGCGGATTGAACCGAGCGCGGCAATTTCCACGTTTCCGAAATGCGATGCTTTTAATAATTCGCGCAGATAAATCAATTGTCCGCTCTGCGGAACAACAACCATAATATCGTCCTGCGTTATAGTATCCGAAAGCAGCGCATGTTTAATGCAGTCAATAACCCGCTCGGCGTTAATTTCGTTATACGGCATAATTTTTCTTTTGCCGATATACTGCGGAGAAAGTCCGCGCTGTTCGCTTACATCAAAGAAATATATTTTTCCCGCAGTATTTTTTTCAACAGGAATGTCGTCTAACGCCGCCGTTAAGCACGATTCAAAAATTGTTTTGCTCGTGTCCGGCGCTTGCAGTTCTGTTACAACATTTTGCGGCAAAAGATTAACCATAAACCGGTAATAATCGCCGTCTTCCTGCTGGTAGTAGGAAAAATAATTTTTCTGCAGCCATATTCGCGCCGTTTCTTGCTGCGAAAGCGAACGAGGGTGCTGTTCCGTTGCGTCTGCAAAAATTACACACTGTTCTTTTGCAAGCGACGCCATCCATAAAAATTCTGCCATGGAAAAAAGCTGCCCGTCGTCTATGCACACAACGTCAAAATTTGCAAGAAGAGAAGGTTCTAACTCCAGCGCTTGATGAAATGTTGTTGTTACGCAGGGAAGCGACAGGATAGATTGTTTTATTCCCGTATTGTCAATCGGAGGAATGATGATTGATGAAAACGTATCAACTTCAGATCGGCTTTTCGGCGTAACAGGAAGAAGTTCTTCCTTCTTTTGCATTTCCGAAAGCAAAAGATTCCACTGCTCTTGCAATCGTTCAAGCGTTTCCTGCCTTCGCGAACACACCGCCTGCTGATCTTCAATTTCCGATTTACCGATTCGCAAACGCATTTTTTCCATTAACGAAAGATTTTGTATGCGGTTTAATTCTTCGTTTGCCGCATTATACTGATGAGTCGCTTCCGCAATTTGCTTTCGCTTCTCGTCTAACCGTTTTTGAAATTCGCGCACGCGCAAATATTCGTGTTCGTTAAAAATTACATTGAGCAGTTGTTTTAATTTTTCGCGCTGCTGCTCGTCTATTGTAACGGTGGGATACTGCGCGGGAGCGGAAAGAGGCGCGCGAAGATCAAGTCCGTCGCTGAAAATAGTAATTTTTTCTTCGGCGACTAATTGGTTAAGATTGATTATTTCCGTAACGCACGCATGAAGACTGTTTGCGGAAGATGCCATATATAAAATTCTTTTTCCTTCGCGGATGCTGCTGAGAATAAACGAGGCGGCAACTCCTGTTTTTCCGCGCTTGCGTTCGCCGATAACAAAGGAAATACTTCTTCCAATAGAATCTTTTAACGCTGTTAGTTGAGAAGAACTGAATGTTGAAGGAAATATCGGTTCGCGCGATGTTGTATGAATATTATCCGAAAATTTTCTTTCCAACAGCGATTCTAAAATTTTTGTCGGCGGAAAAACCATAAACCGCTCGCGCAATCGTTCTGCTGCATCCGCCGGATTCCATTCGCACAGCATTTCCGGAATTACTTCGCCGAGATCGAGCGGAAATCGCAGAAAGACAAACTGGCTTTTTATTTCGGCAACAACTGCGTTGCAAATATATTTTAGCTGCGTTCCAAACGTACATCGAACGCTCAGCGCGGGAACAAGAGAAAAGTTTTCCGAAAATTCAAAGCGGTAAATAAAACGATTCTGCTCGGCAAAAATACGAATTCCGTTTGTAAGAACCGTTTTCTTCGGCGTAAGATTTGCAGCACGGATTTCTTCAATCAGCGCCTGACGAACGTCGTTTAGTTGTTGTTGAAACGTTGACACGATATTTTCCTAATTTGCATTATAGAGTACCAAAATAACGCCGAAAAAGCAACGGTTTGCAGAAACAAAAAACCCCGCTAAAATAGCGGGGCTGTTGTTTCTTTTTGAGTAACGGATGCGTTTAGACAAGCGTTACGTTTGCAGCTTGAAGTCCTTTAGGACCTTTCTGCACTTCAAATTCAACTTTATCGCCTTCGTTAAGATTTTTGTATCCATCGCCGGCAATGGCTTTGTAATGTACAAATACATCTTCGCCGTTTGTGCGTGAAATGAAACCAAAACCTTTGGCTCCGTTGAACCATTTGACTGTTCCTTTTTCCATGGAACACATCCTTTCATAAATTGTCCGGCAAGACCTCCGGACGAGGTGTACTCCGAGAAAATCCGTCTGTACTACCTGATGGTGTGTTCAAAAAAAAGAAAAAGTAACGATCCATCGAAAACAGGTAACAAAAACCGGCTCTAACAACTCTGGTGAGCGGAAAGCCTTCCAACCGTTGGAAGGTGCTGCGGTGTACTAAAATAACGGTATAAAGATACAACAAATAAACTATTCTTCCTATAAAATAATTTCGTTGTAACTCAATAGAAATGTCGGAGTGCGTTTGTCTTGGAAATTTGAAAAAAAACGGTACATTTGATTATTGCTGTAAACGTATTCTTTTCTTTCACTTTTAATTTTACAACTATGGATAACGAACGAAGTTCAATTATTACGCAGGGAATTAACAGAACGCCGAACCGCGCTATGCTTCGCGCAGTCGGCTTTAACGATGATGATTTTGCAAAACCAATTATCGGCGTTGCAAACGGATATTCAACTATTACTCCCTGTAATATGGGATTAAATGATTTAGCGCTCTCCGCAGAAAAAGGAATTAAAGAAACCGGCGGAATGCCGCAACTGTTCGGAACAATTACCGCCAGCGACGGTATTGCAATGGGAACAGAAGGAATGAAATTTTCTCTTGTTTCGCGCGAGGTAATTGCCGACTCTATTGAAACGGCGTGCAGCGCGCAATGTATGGATGGCGTTATTGCAATCGGCGGATGCGATAAAAATATGCCCGGCGCTATGCTTGCAATGGCGCGTATGAACATTCCCGCAATTTTTGTGTACGGCGGAACAATTAAACCGGGGCATCACCCGAAAGACGGGCGCGAATTGAACATTGTAAGCGCATTTGAAGCAGTCGGAGAATTCAGCGCCGGGAAAATTACCGAAGCGGAATTAAAAGACGTAGAATGTTTTTCCTGTCCCGGCGCCGGTTCGTGCGGCGGAATGTACACCGCAAATACAATGTCTTCGGCAATTGAAGCAATGGGAATGAGTCTTCCGTATTCTTCTACAATGTCGGCGGAAGATGCAGAAAAATCTGAAAGCGCATTCGAAAGCGGCAAAGCGCTGATGAATGCCATAAAGAAAAAAATCCGCCCGCTTGATATTGTAACAAGAAAATCAATCGAAAATGCAATTACTGTTATTAACGCAATCGGCGGTTCAACCAACGCCGTGCTTCATTTTCTTGCCATTGCTCATTCTGCAAATATTCCTCTGACAATTGATG
Source organism: uncultured Chitinophagaceae bacterium (assembly GCA_964463935.1). Lineage (GTDB taxonomy): Bacteria > Bacteroidota > Ignavibacteria > UBA10030 > UBA8401 > JACFMZ01. The sequence continues at coordinate 18,564 of CAYXEE010000004.1, forward strand.
ATTTTGAAACCATTCGCAAGCGCGTTCCTGTTCTTTGCGATTTAAAGCCAAGCGGAAAATTTCTTGTTGTAGATTTTCATAAAGCGGGCGGCGTTCCGCAAATAATGAAAATGCTTCTCAAAAACGGTTTGCTGCACGGCGATTGCCTGACAATAACCGGAACAACTATTACAGAAATTTTAAAAAATATTTCCGTTGAGCCGCCAACAGATCAGCAGGTTATTCATCCGTTTAATAATCCGCTGTATAAAGAAGGGCATCTTGTTATCTTAAAAGGAAATCTCGCTTCCGAAGGCGCGGTTGCAAAAGTAACCGGCGTGAAAAATCCGGCAATTACCGGACCGGCGCGCGTGTTCGATTCCGAAGAAATTGCAATGAAAGCAATTACAGAAAATAAAATTTCCGCCGGCGATATTGTTGTTATCCGCTACGAAGGACCAAAAGGCGGTCCGGGAATGAGAGAAATGCTCGCTCCCACTTCCGCAATTATCGGCGCAGGACTCGGCGATAAGGTCGGTTTGATTACAGACGGAAGATTTTCCGGCGGAACGTACGGAATGGTTGTGGGGCATGTTGCGCCCGAAGCGGCGGTCGGAGGAACAATTGCGCTGATTCAAGAAGGAGATTCGATTACCATTGACGCGGCAAAAAATCTTTTGCAATTAAATGTTAACGAAAATGAAATTGCAAAGCGCAGAGCAGAATGGAAACCGCGCCCGATTAAATATACGCGCGGCATAATGGCTAAATATGCAAAATTGGTTTCTTCCAGTTCGCTCGGTGCGGTAACGGATTAGTATATTAAAAAAATAAATTTTGTTAACGCGGTCAAAAGCCGCGTTTTTATTTTCCGCGTTTTACTGCAACATCATTTTTAATAACTGCCGCAAAATTTTTTTGCTTGCTGAAAAACCAAATTGCAATCTACCGCAAATAGCGGTATTATGTACATACATTTATGCGCAATTTACAACACATCGAAATATCCGACGGCATTATCAATCATTTTTGGAGTACCAATGAGAAAATATTTCATATTTTTGATTATTATTTTTTGCACCAGCGCAATTCTTTTTGCGCAAACAACAAAGACAAATATTAAGAAAAACGATTCAGCTATGACTCAACAACAACCTTTGCCGCCGGCAAGCGCGCCGGGATTTACAAAACAAAATCCTTTTGCAGAAAAAAGTACGCTTCCTTTCCAAGCGCCGCCGTTTGATAAAATTAAGGATGCAGATTACAAATCCGCGATGCTGGAAGGAATGCGTGTTCAACTCGGAGAATTTGAACGGATTGCAGCAGTAAAAGAAGCTCCGACTTTTGAAAATACAATTACTGCGCTGGAACGCTCCGGCGAACTTCTTACGCGAACGACAAAAGTTTTCTTTGCTGTTGTCGGCGCAAATTTAAACGACGAACTTCAAGCAATTCAAGAAGAAGTTGCGCCGCTTCTCGCCGCTCATTCGGACGCACTTTACCTGAATGAAAAATTTTTTCTAAGAATTAAAACTGTTTATGAAAACAGAGAAAAAACAAATCTGACCGCTGTGCAAAAATTTTTGGTTGAACGCTATTACAAAGATTTTCTCCGCGCCGGCGCTTTATTAAACGCTGCCGATAAAGAAAAATTGAAAGCATTGAATCTTGAAGAATCAAAACTTTCCACAAGTTTTCAAAATAAACTTCTTGCAGCAACAAAAGCCGGCGCGCTTATTATTGAGAATAAAAAAGAACTTGACGGTTTAAGCGAATCGGAAATTTCCGCCGCCGCTGCTGCTGCAAAAGCGCGCGGTTTGGAGGGGAAGTATGTAATTTCTTTACAAAATACAACGCAACAGCCCGCTCAGGCTTCGTTAAAAAATAGAACAGTGCGCGAGCGTTTGTTCAACGCATCAACACGCCGCACACAACTAGCGGACAGCAACAACACAAGCGAAATTGTACGGCGTATGAACGAAATCCGCGCCGATCGCGCAAAACTTCTCGGCTATAATAATTATGCAGATTACATTCTTGAAAATAGAATGGCAAAAACTTCTTCCGCTGCAATAAAATTATTAACCGATCTCGCTCCCGCTGCTATCGCGAAAGCAAAAGGAGAAGCGGCAAAAATGCAAACGCTGATTGACAAGCAAAAAGGAAGTTTTAAATTACAGCCGTGGGATTGGCAGTATTACGCCGAGCAGGTACGCAAAGCAGAATACGCACTTGATGAATCTCAGATTAAGCCGTACTTTGAATTAAACAGCGTTTTACAAAACGGCGTTTTTTATTCCGCAACACAATTATTCGGAATTACTTTCAAAGAGCGGAACGATATTCCTGTTTATCATCCCGACGTTCGCGTGTTTGAAGTGTTCAATGAAGACGGTTCTTCAATCGGACTTTTTTATTGCGACTATTACAAACGCGACAACAAGGGAGGCGGCGCGTGGGCAGATGCGTTTGTTGACGGAACGGGTTTGTTCAATACAAAACCGGTAATTTTCAACGTCTGCAATTTTGAAAAACCTGCCGAAGGTCAGCCCGCTT
>CAYXEE010000004.1:21108-22498 GCA_964463935.1 uncultured Chitinophagaceae bacterium
GATAATGTAACAACAATGTTTCACGAATTTGGTCACGCATTGCACGGCTTGCTGACAAAAGTAGAATATCCGCGCTTAACCGGAACAAACACGGCGACAGATTTTGTAGAATTTCCTTCGCAGTTTAACGAACATTGGGCAATGTATCCTTCGGTATTTGCAAACTACGCGAAACACTATCAAACAGGAAAACCGATGCCGAAAGAACTGGTGGAGAAAATAAAAAAATCGCGCACGTTCAATCAGGGATTTGCAACAAGCGAATATTTGCAAGCCGCGCTTCTTGATATTGCGTGGAATTCTCTTCCTGCCGGTCCTGCGCCAAGCGATGTTGATGCGTTTGAAAATGAATCGCTGAAAAAATTTAATGTGTATCTGCCGGAAGTTCCGCCGCGCTACCGCACAACATATTTTGCGCACGTGTGGGGAGGAGGATATGCCGCCGGATATTATTCGTATTTGTGGAGCGAAGTTTTGGACCACGATGCGTATGCGTGGTTTACGGAGAACGGGGGATTAACGCGCGCAAACGGACAGCGGTACCGCGATATGATTCTTTCGCGCGGAGGAACGGAAGATGCCGGAGCAATGTACCGCGCATTCCGCGGAAATGATCCTGACGTGAAATATTTAATTGAAGCGCGCGGATTATCGAAGAAATAATTTTTTTCACCGCAGAGACGCAAAGCCGCGGAAAAAATTATTTGTGATGTCATGTTGAGCGCCTGCCGGCAGGCGGGCAGCGAATGCCAAAGGCATGCCCTTGGCAACATCCATTGTCGGGTTTTCTTAAAAATAAAATGCAGGGACGGTCGGAAGACCGTCCATAATAAAAAAATAAAAAGAGGATTATTATGGCAAAAGAACAATCTGATTTATTGACCGTAGGAAAAATTGCCGCCGAGCTCGGAGTTTCCGGCGCTGTTGTTGCAAAAACGATCAAAACATTGAACATAAAACCGGATGCAAAAAAAGGCGTGTGCAGTTATTACTCAAAAGATGCAATCGCAAAAATTAAAAAGAGCTTGAAGTAAAATATTTATCGCGCGCAAAGCCGCAAAAAAATTTAACAAAAATCTCTCGCGGAGAAATTTGTTTCGTCTTTATCGTATCGCCGTCTGCATTGCTGAGGTGAATTTGAAATCCGTTTCACGATGCCATTGCATACACAGGCGGATCGGAAAAATATCCGATAATAGTAAATCCGAATACATCTCGGTAATATTCCGCTGAACGAACAACATCCGTAACAATTAAATGCGGCGCACTGTCGATAATTGCCGCCATCAGCCGTCAGTTTCTTTGTGAGAATGTAGGCAAGTTCTTTTCAATGCGCATTTGTTTATATACTGAAGTTAAGCAGATGGAGTCCACCTTTTTTACAAACGTA
>CAYXEE010000005.1:0-22196 GCA_964463935.1 uncultured Chitinophagaceae bacterium
TCATGTTTACCTCACCCTAATCCCTCTGCTTATCAGGAGAGGGACTCCATTTTGAAGTTATTGTAAAATTTCTGCGTTAATTGTTAAGGGCAGCGCAAAGTTTTGCGGCAGAGTGCAAATATGCGATAGGACGCCGTTTGCGTTAAGATAAATTCTAACAAGATAATTGCCCCCTTCTTTTGCGATGCGCGTTTCTACTGAAAACAGCGCACCTGCTGTAAGCGTATCGCCGGAATTAGCCGTGTGTGTAAAATCTGTTTCGCTGTTTTTTGCGTAGATAATTATTTTTGAAATTGCCGCCGTGCGCTGCGCGGGGATAAAATCCGGCATTGCGCAGTTGTTGTTAAGTTTTGCATTGCCAGAGCCGGATTGTATTAAAACATCGTATGTTACGGGACCGCCGCCGAGCGCAAGGGCGAAGCTGTAATTGTTGCGCAAGGGTATAAGATTTATTTTTGTATCTATTTCGCTTTTTGTGTAATGAAAGCCGTGCTGATGACTTGCATACTCGGAAATATATTGCTGCCACAAATTAAAATTGTTTAATTGTTCCTGCATAAGTTCTTGCCGTATCTGCTCCAAATATTGTGAATCTACAAAAACTGTTTTGCGCGCTCCCCAGTAAAGCGATGTGTAGATAAGAGGGGAATCGAAACGGTCTCTGCCGCGAAAGACGAGTTGAAAATTATGATATGCAAGGAACGCGTGCGCATCTTCCATGCTGAGCGATTCGTTCAAGTCAACGCGATAAAAATCCTGCGTATCGGCGTTGGGATAGAAGCGAATATCTTCGGTTGCAATGTTAAAGAGGTCTCGATATTTATTTTGCAGTTGGTCGTATTCCAGCCCTTCAAATTCGATTGTTGCTTTTATGTACCAGCCGCGCACAGCGCGGTATTTTTCACCGGTGAACGGATGTTTGTATTCTATTTCATCTCTTTCCCACTCGGGAGTAAACAAGGTATATGCTTGCGGATGAAACATTACAGTTTTTCGTTCGCCGTTAAGAAGATATGTTGCTTTAGGAGTCATCTAAAACAAATTTCCTTTTACGGTTGAAGTTTGGTTTACAAGGTCGTCTTCAATTTCTGTTATGTAAAGGTTTAAACCCATAGCTACAAGTTTTTGACATGGCTGCGCCTGAATAATTTGGCGGAAGCCGAGCGTCAATTTTCTATATGGATTGACAAACGCGCCGTAATTTTGCTGCGCATAATTGAGCGGGTTGTTTACCCATTGATTATTTTTATAGTGAAATATTACCGGACGCGTTGTAAATGCAAATGTGTGCGTTTTTGTGTAAGCATCTGCGGGAACGCGCATATCGAGAGTATTTTCCGGTATTATTATTTCATCATTCAATTGTACGATTGTGTATGGAACGCCGATTTTTTTAAATATTTCTTCGTCTTGCTGCAGAATGCAGGCGTTGATGTTATTGTTATGATAAAAGAGTAATGTTGGGAAGAGTTCCGTTTCTACTACAATGTTTGCCGGAAACAGTACGGCGTTATAGTTTGCGTTTTGCTGCTCTTCTTCGTATTGGAACAGCATTGAGTCATCTGCAGTAATTGTTTGCCCGCCCCGTTTTTCTATGGCTACTACCGGCGATAGATAAGAGAATGGAGACAGATTGTTTTTTACATAGCCAACAGAGTTTGAGTATTTAGCAAAATCTATAATGCGCTGACGCATTGTGTATTTTTCTAAATCTATTCCGATTGTTCCGACGTTGAAGTTTACCCATTCTTGAAAATTAAGCTCTAACGAGTAGTCTGGGTTGTACACGTGTGCATAATATTTTTGCTGTTCTAATATTTGAAATATTTTTTTCCCGATGTGGATTGCGGTTATAGAGAAGATTTGTTTTTCAGGATTCCAACTTGTACCTTCGCGCTGCAAATAACCGCGAAAGAATATGGTCTCTTCTTTTTTTACAAGTACAGTAATTTCTTCGCCGCTTGTTAGCCGGTTGTAAATTTCCAGCGCGTTGACAAGCTCTAATTTAAGGTCGCTTGCAACAAATGCGTATTCCTTCTCTTCGTAGCGGCGTAGAAGTTTTATTTGCGCTGCCTGAAGCGGAATGATTTCGCCGGGATTATTTGTGTATGCAAGTAGTTGTATCATTGTTACAGTGCGAATGCGGCGCGTGTGCGCTGCATTTTTTTATTTGCTTGTTCGTAGTTTTGCACATCAAAATTTGATTGTATGAAAATTTGCTGTTTCATTTTTTTGCTAAGATTTTTTATTTCCTTTGATAAGGAAGCCACAAGCCCGCTGTCTGTTGAGGGCTGCTGAACGATTATTTGCTGCATAGGAACGGCAACGCCGGCGTTGAGCGCATCTAAAAATGCGGCGTGAGTTTGCGATACGGATTTACGCATTACGCGCTCACCCGGAGTGAGCAGCGCGAGAACGTTATCGCTATCTCCAACACCGGGAACAACGCCGCCTGTTGCAAATTTTGGGATGAACTTTTCAAGAAGAGCTTGTACGGCAAGCCCAGCAGCCGGAGCGGCAACAATGTTAAACGGAAAAGGAATACTCGCAAATACCCATTTTAACTGCGCTGCGATAGCTTCGCCTATGTACGCTTTAATGCGCTGGTTAACTAATTGATTCAACTGAACGCCAAAAATTTTATTTGCATCATACGCCTGTTCACCTGCAAGTATTTCTTGCTCTGTGGCATCCTGTTTTGCTTTTGCCGCTTCCGCATCGGCAAACATTTGTTGTTTCGATAATTCTGTCGAGGACTCTGCTTTTTCAAGTTCCGCACTTTCGATTGACTTAAACGCATCTTTTGTTTGGTCAATGCGTTTTTTCAACTCTTCTTTTTCTTTATCCGTTTTCTCTCTTTCAATTTCGTTTCCGCTTTTTATTTTAAGCCGTGAAACTTTTGGATAAAGAATATCATCGCGCTTGCTTTGTTCAAGTTTTACAAGTTCAGTGTATTGCTGTTCGCTGATTTCACGCGCGGTTTTTCGGCGATTAAGATTTTCTATTTCTTTTTTGAAATCTAATTCTGCCATCGCCGCGCGTTTTGCATAACCATCTTGCATCAATGCAATAGTTTTTGCCTGCACTTCATTTTCTGCATCAAGTTTTTGCTGTGCCGTTTTATCGTTGATTGCTTTTATTTTTGCATTGTAATTTTTTTCGGATTCTTCGTTCAACAAATCAAGCTGCCGCTTACTTTTAGCTTTGTCTGCATTTTTCTTTTTTTCTTCCTCAAATTCAATTGCTGCTTGTTCTTTTGCTTTAGCCGTTTCGTCTGTTATTCTCTGCGCGCGCATTTTACGTAAATCTGCATCAACAGCAGCGCGGTCTTTCACTTCATCATCCTGCAATTGTTTTTTGTGATCACTCAACTCGGAGAGCAGTTTTCTTTCATTCGCCAATTGTGTTTTTAATTTTGCTATTTCATCATCACTTTTACCTGAATTTTGCGCTTCAATAACTGCGTTCCATAGTTTTTTAATGCTCGCTTCAACATTGGCAATATAGCCGTCGGTTAGTTTCAATTTATCTTCCAACATCGGCAGTGCATCAATGTCGGCAATAATTTCTTTTGTCATATTTTTGTACGACACATTGATATTGTTAATTGCTTTTCCTGCTTCTTCGCCTTGATTACGAAAATACATATATAACGCAACGCCTGCGGCGGCTACAATTCCAACAATTCCGAGAATTGATGCTTGAAGCAACGTCATTGATATAATTACTTTGCCTGTTTCAAAATTTACAAGACCGAGCATGCTGTTAGTTATCACCAACGATGGAATCAATTTTGATACTAATCCGATTGATACGAGAGTTGTTTGTAAATTCATAGCAATCAGGGCAACAGCAACCGAGCCAATCATTGCGGCAATTCCGGCAACAATTGGATTGCCGTTATGTATGGCATCCATAAGTGCAACAATTGACTGCGTTAAAACAAGCGCAATGTACGGCGTTGCTCCAAATTTAGAATTGAGAAAAGCAAAGGCGGTTCCTAGTACTACTACCGACATTCCTGCAATCTTAGCAGCATTAGGTAAATTGTTGAACCATGCTAAAATTGGATTGATTACATTAAGCATAGGCACTAATGCCTCTTTTAATAAATCACCGAACGATTGTTTTATATCCGCTAATGCCGCATCAAATTTTTTCATTCCGCCTACGCCGGTGTTACCAATTGCTTCAGCTTGACCACGAATATCAGAAAGATTAAAACCGTAACGTTTCAATTCTTCGCCGCCATCTTTCATTGCATTGCCGACAAGACGCGCTGCGTTAGTCAAATCCGTACCCATGACTGCAGATAAATCTTGAGCAGAATCAATTGCCTCGCGCAACGCTTTCCCTTGCAATCCCATTGCAGTAAACTGCGCGGCGATAGCAACTGTTGCGTCATCATCAATGCCGGTTAATGTTTGACGCACTGAGGCGTATTTTTGAATATCTTTCACAAGTGCTTCAGTGTAAACTGCCTGTGTTTGCAACGCCTGCGTAAGTTTCGCCACAGCCGCTTCGCCTGCATTACTTTCTGCAATCCAGCTTCCGAATGTTCCTTGAAAAATATTCCACAAACTGGTTAAACCGGAAATTCGCAAACCGACATTTGCCAATTTATCATCAAATCTTACAAATGAACTTTGCGCCGTATTGACACTGCCGCCAAGATTGCTTACTTTTGTAGTAAGTTCTTGAACGACATACGCCGCATTTTTTGCATCAAGTTGAATTTGTAATTGAATTGTATTTGACATGGATAATAAGACTGAAATTATTCTTACAATAGAAAAGAAAAGCAATGACCGGTTTGCGCTGTTTATTTTATGGTGTGCAATTTTTTTTGCACTTGTATTTCTTTCTCCATTGTGGATAGATTTTTTTGGATATTTACTACTGCTTCATTGCGCGCTTGGCGTTGCGCTGTATGGTTATTTTGTTTTTCACAAATAATTACTATTATTGCAGCAACTGATTGAGCATATCCACTCTTTGCAAATAAAACATTGTATAAATTTTTTCTTCCTCGCCATTCCAAATTGCATTATGCTTTGTAAAATCGCCGCTTAAACGAAAAACTAAAACTTCAAATTCGTCCACATTCGCTTTTACTTTTTGCTCTGTAGAAAAAATAGGCGGAAGTTTTTTTCTGCGCTGTTCAGCGTCTACATATTGTTGAAACGGAATTAACTCTGCGTAGAGAGCGGAGAAGTATTGTTCAACCCGTTCCGTTTGGATAAAAAATTTTGCAAGACCTCTGCCTGCGTTACTTCGTCTATTTCAAGCATGGTTTCAAAGTTTTTCTCAATTAACCCGGCATGCCAAACTTCGCCGCAGGGTGTTAAAATTGTTGCGAGAAATTTTGGGAACGAATTATCTTCCGAAAGCACAATTGAATCAAATTCAAGAATTAAATTGACCAATGCCGCACCGTTGTTTGCAGTTTGCTCTGTTTCAATTGCGGAGAGATTTGATAATGCTGCTAAAATTTTATTCCATACAACGTTAGCAAGCTGTCTTTGCCGTAGCGTCAGCGGTTTCAACTCAAACTCTTTTCCGGCGATGGAAAAGATTTTTTTTGTTTGTTGTGTTTCTTCAGACATATAATCTCCGATTAAACCTATCCGCTGTTCCCGAACGAGTTCGGGACTCAGCGGATTTTTATTTTATGATTTTTTTCGTATTACGGAGACCTGTGAGGTTTGTCTCCCGGACTTTACGAGCCTGTTAAGGCGGTAACGGCTTGAATTAAATCGGCTTCATCGAATACCGGAATGCTGTCGTTAAAGAGTGTAATAAAACTCGGTTCGCCGATGTTCATCTCTCCTTTAATTTGCAGCATCCAATTTTTTATTACAATCATCGGATTGGTTGAATCGACTGTACCTTTGGGCGTGCAAAGGGCGGCAACGTTTTTTCCTTCCAACGCGCGGAGCGATGCGGCAAGCGCAGCAGTGGGTGTAACTAACACGCCAATTTCTACTTTGCCGGTTTTGCCGAGCGTTTTGTTTCCGCTTTGCGTTTGCACGGATTTTGGATCGAATGTTACTTTTGCAAACGGCGAACCTTTCAGGACGCCGAGTTCGATTGCGCCTGTGTATGTTGCAGAGGCGGCAAAATTTTCGTTTGGTTCAACTTCTGCAACTTTAATGCTTAATAGGTTTATCATCGTTTTTTCCTTTCTGTTTTTTTGCGAATCATATCAGCAATCTGTTTTACATCTATTGCCGCGGAATCTATCTTTTCGTGCAGCGGTTTAAATTTTTCATTAAACAAACATTCAACTTCTTCGCGCCGCAAATACTTATCGGCTATAAGTTTTTTAAAATACAGAGTAATTCTTATGGCTGTGTAGAAAATGGAAAGCCATATAAGAATTATTTCTCCAAGAGCAATAAGCGGCACGTTTGCCGGAAATACCTGCACAAAAATATTAACAAACCAAATAGCAAGAATATCAGCGTATGTTTTCATTGTTTTCATTTTTTCCAAAAATTTTCCGCGATTATCTTTCTCGCCCAGCCGGGGCAGCTGGGCTTTCTATGCTCGGAGAAGAGATAGGAGAAAGTGATAATTATTAACACGCCAGAGGTGCTGGGTTATCCATGCAAGCATGAACTTAGCATCTACAACTACCGGCGCTATTGACCTCAATCTTTTTGGCGAACAACGGCGGCGAACTCGCTCTTAAGCAGTTTTACGCCGGAGTGCGCAATAAAATCTACATTTGCCTGCAGGTTCTCGGGGTCCCACACGCGTTCCTGCTCCATGTAGCGGGAGAGAATGAATGCGAGCCCGGGACCGTAGAGACCGAGAATGTTTTCTTTACCTGCGGTCTTTTGCGGGACCAATGAGCTGATAAAAAATTTCATACCGCGAATAACAACAAACTGCCCTTCGAGCAAATCCTTCTGCGCAGCCATAGCGCTTTTTACAACATCGATAGAGTAGAAGGCCTCTTCGAGGGCGGCGGGAATAACGATGATACGTTTATCCTGCGGAACTTTAGCCGCATTAAGCAGCGCAGAAACTTTCATTATATCTCCCCACGCGAGGGCAGCGGCAGCCATTTGCGAGGCCGGGGGCGCGCCGGAAACGGCGGCGGTAATAACATCGCTGTCGAATCCTTCTTGGAAAGTATCGGCGGCGCCGTTAACAAATTCCTGCATCAATTTACCGTTGGTTTCGAAGCGACCGAGAATTTCTTCTTTCACCGGAACGGTTGAAACGGCAAGAGGAACATTGACCATTGAAACGCCGGCTTTAACGCCTTTGCGGTCGGCGTGCGTGGAACTTGTTCCGGTTGTTTTGCGCACCAGAGTAGGGAGCGCGGGAATATCTACGGATGTTGCGCCTTGCGCCACAAGACCGTCGTAACTGCGGTTGCAGTGAGTAAAAATACCTTGCTTATCAACAAGCGCTTTAGTAATGGCATCGGCAACGAGTGTTTTGGTAAACGGCATGATAGTGGTACCTTTCTTTTATGAAAATATTTTTGATTTCTTTTTGAGATCGGCGAGTTCGGTTTCGGAATATTTTTGGGCAAGTTTCGGATTTGCCAGAATCTCGTCGTATGTATATTCCTTCGTTTCGTTTCCGCCGTTAACGCGCGGAAGATTGTGGTTCGCTTTTTTAGGCGGCATCGCTTCGACAAATTTTTTCGCTTCGGCAAAATTTACATTAGCAATATTTTTGATGCTCTCGACTTGCGCGGGAATGCAATCCTTCACATTTACGGCAAACTCTGCGAGCATTTCTACGCGATCTTTGTTCAGCATTGTTATTTCTGCATTCGCTGCGGAGAGGTGATTTTGCAATTCTGTAAACTTCTCCTGCGAAAGTCCCGCTTCTGTAAATTTCGAGAGGGAAAGATTCAGCGATGAGACTTGGTTTGCGCTTTCTGCAAGTTTTGTCTGTAGATTTTCAATTGCACCAATTGCAGCAGTAAGCAGGTCTCCTTCAACATTGTAATTGCTGATATTGATGGAAAGTTTTTCTGCAAGTTTTTGGATCTGTTCAGAGAACATAGCATCTCCTTTTAATAAATTGATTGTTAGGTCTTCTGTAAAGTAAATTGTATTCTTCTTCTCCTCGCTGAATGCAAGCGAATCTAATCCTTTCACTTGCGGAAAATTACACATGGTTACAGCTCGCAAATATGGCTTGCCGTTGTATCGTGCAATTTCAATGGAGGGCTTGCGGAACTTTTTATTCATTTCATACGCTTCGTCAATAAAGTCGCGGAAGCTGACAAACAATTCTTTGCCGACGCATTTTACCACATCAACAATTGCATACGCGGGAGAATTGTCATTGTGATTGACGGTGAGCGGCGCTTCGTGGAATGCAGTATCATACGCTGCTGCAATATCACGAACATCTTGTTCGCTCACATCGCCCTGCGGATATTTACCGGCACGAAATACTTTGAAAATTTTTGCCATAAAAATTTTGTTTTTTCCTAAAAAACTTCTATGCAAAATTAAATTGATTGACTCTGCAAACCAATAGAAAAAGAGTTATCTGTACAGATAACTCTTTTTTGCAAGGGAAAAAAATTTTTCCGTTGTACCTTTATTTGAGAAAATTATTGGCAGAAAGGAAGCAGCAATGATACACGAAGTTATTAATACACTAATTGATGCAGTTGAAGAAAAGTTCGGAGCAGAATCGGATGCGGCAACAAAAGTGGAAGAGTGCCGATACTACAAAGGAGAATTTGAGGAAGGTTCGCAATGGAATCCGGTATTTCCGATTGTAATGATAAACTGCTCCACTGTTACCCCTGAACTGACATCGCAACAAGGCTGGCTTTCGGTAAAAGCAACACTTGGCGTTTATGTTGGAATTAAACTTGACGAAGAAAACCAGCAAGAATTTTTTGCGGAATTCCTACGATGGATTACCACGCTGAACATTGACGGTTACGATATTGAAGTGCAAGCTGGAACTCTTACCGGCTACTTTGGCGGTGTTGAGGCATATAAATTTGACGCAACGGTTGTTAAACAATAAAGGAAATTTTTCATGGCATATACAGATAAAACTTATTTTCTCAAGAAAATTTCTTTTTCTGAGCTGAGCAAACTTACCGGAAACGCAGATGCAAATCTTACTGCAGCGATTGCGACAGCCGACAGCTTAATTGACAGCTATCTTTCCAGCGTTGTATCGTGTGTTCCGCTGGAAAATCCGCCCGATGTTATTCGCCAATGCAGTTATGATATTGCAATATTTTCCCTGCACGATAGAATACAATACACCGACATTCCCGAATGGGTGAAAAGCAAATATGATGCGGCGATTTTCTTTCTAAAAGATGTTGCGCGCGGACAGGCAAACATTCCCGGATTGACGTCAGAGCAGAAAGAAGAAACAATTAGTTTTTCGGTAAATGAGAATGTTTTTAATCGCGGAACGATATAACAGGAATTTTGCACATTTTTTTTACAAAGATTTTCAAAAAAGTGCTTTTTTTTTGCTGAAAAAGGCAATTATTAAAAATAAAGTGTGTAAAGTGTGTGTAAAAAAACGGCAAAAAGTTGAATCTGTGTGTAAAGATGTTGAATCTGTGTGTAAAAAAATGGCAAAAAGTTGAATACGTGTGTAAAAAAACGGCAAAAAAGTGAAACTGTTGAACGTTTTTTAAGACGAGTAAACTATAGCTTATGAAAAAATAAACGCCTATAACGCAAATTTGAGCGATTTTTGAAACGAAAAAAGGTAAAAAAAGCCATTTTTAAGCGTGAATGTGATTTCACAACGGTAAAAAGCGGTAAAAAACGTGTACAAAAAAAGTGTACACAAATGAAAGGAATTATATGGGTATAGAATTGGAAAAAAAAGGTTCTAAAAAGAAAGAACAACAGCAATCGCTATCCAGCACATATTCCAAAAACATAGAAACAGAAAAATTTTATCAGTTATACACGCGAGAATTCAGCGCGCTAAATGCCGATAATATAAAATTTTACTTTGATGCTGCACAAAAAGGGATTAATTTTTTTAAGGCATTTCTGTTTGAAGAAATACGCCGCCGCGATTTGCGCATCGGTGCAATATGCCAGACTCGCAAACTTGGTGTACTCGACAGCGAATGGATGATTGAAGGGACCAATCAACAGCATGTAGATTTTCTGAAAGAGAATTATGCGCGGGTTAATTTCAGACAGTTTCTTTCCGATATTATTGAAGCGCAACTGCAGGGAATGAGCATTTTTCAATTGTTCTATGAATTTTCTGGAACGAAACAACTACTTTCGGACATCGCGCTTATACCAAACTATCTCATCTACAACAAAAACGAAATTCAATTTGTTGATTTCAGCAAAACCACCATATACGACTTGCGCGCGCAAGTACAGAACGACATGCCTGTTATTCCAACAATAACTCTTGATGAAATGTATTTTCTGGAAACGTATTCTTTCGACGGCAATGCGGAAAACGGACTGCAGAACGGCATTATTGATTCTATGATATGGGGATACTTTTTTAAGTCGTACGGATTAAAAGATTGGTCTGTGTTTTTGGAACGCTTTGCAATGCCGTCTGTAATAGGCAAGTATGATCCGCTGATGAATAAAACAGACCGCGCAATATTGGAACAAGCGGTAAAAGAGTTTGGTAATTGGTTTCGTGCAACAATTCCGAATACGGCAAGCATTGACTTCAGCGGAGACACATCGAAACAATCATCCGGCACGCTGTATGAAAGTTATTTAAAGTATTGGAATGATGAACTTTCTATTCGCGCACTCGGACAGGCGCAAACAACAGATACAAGCGAAGGGGGGAGTTTTGCAAAAGCAAAAGTCGGCGATATTGTGCGCAAGGATTACCAGCGCGGCGATAAAGCGTTGATTGTAAGCGTTGTAAACGCGCTGAATAAAAAATTATTAGCTTTGAATTTTGCAAACATCGGAGAATATCCGGTATTCAAATTTGTTGAGTCGGAAAATATTGACTACAAATTGAAAAAGGCGGAATTGATTGTAAAGTTGAAGCAAAGCGGATTTGACGCTGATGAAAAAGAAGTGAGCGAAATTTTTGGATTTGGTTTGAAGAAAAGCCAAACGTCAGTTATCAGTAATCAGTTAACAGAGTTTGCAGACGCCCGCCTTTGGCGGGCGAATACATCTGCCAAAAAACAAAACCGCTCCACGATAGAAGAATATCTACTTGAGTTGTGGGCAACGCTGGAATGATTGTGTTTAATGAAATAGCTCCACAGCTTGCAGAGGCGGCGGTAAAAGGGTACCGCGGCGGACTTGCGGCAATGGTGAAATTGAACAAGAAAAAGATACTACAATTGCATGATACCAAGAATGCAAAATTGCAAAATTTTTCTGAACCACTTTTTAAAATTAGCTACACCGGAACAGATGAACGTTTGTTGAAAAATTTTGAAGTGGAAGCATTTACGGTTGCAGGGGTAATGAATTACGAGTGCGAGGAAAAATTAAAATCTGCTGCAAAAAAAATTTTAGACGGCAGTCATCCGTTGCTGCAGAAAAATCCTGAAGCGGATATAAAAGCGTTGTGGCGCGATGAAGCATATAACATTCTTGCGGATTACATTGATGTACCGGAGATGCCGCCGCCGAGTTTTTTGCAGACGAATTTGCGCACAGCAACGGTAAGCGCATATTATGCGGCGCAGTGGCAGAGATTGCAGGGATTGAAAGATGTTTACACTGCATACCGATATAAAACAATGAATGATAACCGGGTAAGAGAATCTCACGCCGCTCTTCACAATAAAGTTTTTAATGCAAATGATCCGATTTGGGATTCAATCTTTCCGCCAAATTCGTGGAATTGCAGATGTACCGTGGAGCCGCTTTCTGATGATGAACTTACCGAGATACCTTCCGATGATAAAGTGCGGCTTGAGGATAAAGAGCAGCGAGCCGCTCTCCTTTCTGCAGCCGACGTAAAAAAAGATTTTAATCGCAACAGCGGGAAAGCGGAAAGCATCTGGGGGAAGTGGTTAGAGAGAAAATTTGGGGATAAAGATTACGAAGAGATAACAGACCGGATGAAACAGTTTGTAAGCGCAATGCCGGATGCAAAAATTGTTGAAGATAATCTTGTAAAGTTTGCCGCTCCGTATAGAGATTTGCAGTATTCAAAAGAAAGTGTTGAAAAAGAATTTCCTGATTACAAAGTTGAAACGCCTCTCGGTGAGTTTAATTTTTCCAAAAAGTTTTGGGATAAACTTGAAACAGAGGAAAGAAAAAATCTTTTCGGATTAGTAAAGCCGACAATGCAGAGACCGGAATACATTATTGTTGATGAACATTACGGCACACTCTTTCTGCGAGCGTTTGAAAAAGATGGAGTGAAAATTTTTACGGGAGTGATTACTTCGCAATACGGACACATTGTAAGTTTTCATCAGAAAGGAAATCTTGCAAGTAAAATAAAAAATGGGAAGCTACTCATTTACGAGTCCGAACGAGTACACAGTACATCTTTGCGTGGTGCCGGTTCACCTGATTCGTTTGTTGAGCTTCCCGATGCAACCGGGCATCAAAAACTTGAGAAATTTGATAGTAATGTACGAAGTGATTCCGACACTGTCAACGAAATGTGGGGAGAATTTATTTCTGTCGGAAAAACGCACGTGCGGAAAATCCGCTATAAAGTTGAAGGTTTTGAAGCTGCGCTTGATGACGGCGAATTTGCTCTCAAGGAATATTCCCGCATTGATGATTACCGGAAAGGAGTATTGATGCGTGGCTGATATTACAATGTGCGCCAACGCAAATGAGAACGGATGCACGTTGAAAGAACAATGTTACCGTTTTACCGCGGTGCCGGATGCCGCAGAGCAGAGCTATGCAGATTTTGAATTTTATGCTAACTCGTGCAATAACTTTTGGGATACTGCAAAAGAAGATACCGATGAAGATATTGGTGAAAAACTTCGGCAACTCTATGGATGACAAGAATGAAGCCGGATGATGTACAAAATTTTCTCAGCCAGCAAATTAGCGAGTTCAAACGAAAAGCACTGCTCGTTCTTAAAGAAGAAGCAGTGCGAAGCGTGCGCAGAAATTTTGAAGCGGGTGGAAGACCGCAATGGATACGCTCGAAGAAAAAAGGGAAATTAAAGGGGACAAAGACATTGATTGTGAGCGGAACATTAATGAATGTCAGCACACAATCTAACGAAGCAGAATTAAGTGTTACTGTTTCAACCGATCCGCGCGCGTCGGCGTATGCAAAAATTCAGAACGAAGGGGGAACGATCAATATGCCTGCGCGGCAGATGAAGTTGCGAAAGAAAAAATATAAGAACGGAAGCACTCGCACTGTGTTCGCTTCAACAAAACATAAAAAAATTACGATGGAAACAACGAGCAAGCCAACCACAATAAAAATACCAGCGCGCCCGTTCCTTGTCATTCCGCAGGAAGACATTGATAGAATGAGACAAAAAATTTCGCAGATAAAAGTATGAAATATCGCGGCAAACAATATGAAGAGGCAATTATCGGATTGCGGAACATTCGCGCGCACTATAAAATTACAAAACTGCAGACCGATAAAAATGCGTATCACGCAGAAATGAAACGCATTGCGAAAAAATTCTCAATTAGCGTGAAAACCGTGTATCGAGATATGAAGAAAAAAATACCGGGACTGCGCAAGACGCGCAGCGACCAAGGAAAACTGAAAACGAAATTATCAGCCGCAACGGTTGAGAAAGCGAACGAACTGATGAAGGCAGGCAAAACAAAAAAAGAGGCGCAAACAGTGTTGAACATTTCGCAGCGCAAGATGAAACGGCTTAATGAAAAAAATAAATCGGCTGCCTTTGAACACAGCGAGGTTTCAAAGTACGGCGGCGAAGCAAAAGAATTTTTCAAAAAACTTTTTGACTATGATTTGATTGCACCGGATAGAGGAATTGGTCTGCACTATAAAGGGACATCGTTTATTGTACCAAAATCCGACTTAAACGACATTATACTCATTCTTACGAATGCGTATAACAGCAAAATTTTTGCCGATGAAAAAAAACTGCCGTTTGACCGGACAGAACTTCGCAGCGCAATGATGCAGCATTTAATTGAAGAGCAAATGCGGCTTGCAAAAGAATCGGCAGATTACAAACTCGTAGAAGCCTTGACGCGAATGATAGACCGTTTGAAAGAAGACGCCGCTCTCTCGGATGATTTTGAGACGATTGTAAAGGTCTGCCAAACATTAAAGCCGGATATTTCTACAACAGATGTTATTGCGCTGATTAAGAAGGTTAGCGAGTAACATACCCCTAACCCCTTTTCTTGCGCGCCCGGTTGCCAAAGAATTTTTTCTGCGGGCAGGCAGACCAAACGCCGCAAGCGGGAGAAAAACTATGATGAGAAAGAAAAAATTATCGCTGCTTGAACAAGCGGTCGCGGCAGAAAAGCAACTTTACATTGATAAGTTAAGTAAAGTTTCGCGCGGTGCAAAAAACAACCTTGACGTTCTTTCCGTGCTGCTTCCGAATTACAAGCCGCAGCCGAAACAAATTCTTTTCCACAATTCCAAAGCGTACGAAAAAGGATTGAAAGGGGGATACGGAAGCGGAAAAACAATTGCGCTGTGCGCAGAAGGAATTTTTCTGGCATATATCAATAGACCGATTACTGTTGTTCTTGCCTCACCTTCTGAAGATATAATTCAAGAAACAACATTGAAAACGTTAAAGCAGCTCTGCAAAGAGAATGATCTGCAGTTTGATTGGACGGATAAAACCGGTGTGTTCAAAATTTTCTTTGGTTCAACCGATGATGAGTGTGGACACATTCTTCTAATAGGTCAAGGATTTTTCAAAGGAGCTAATATAGCGGCGCTGGGAATTGATGAACCGTTTTCGCAAAAGAAAGAACATTATGAAAATTTAATTGCGCGTGTGCGAAATCCGAAAGCAAAACGGCGGCAGATATTTTGGGCAGGAACTGCGGAGCCGTCTATAATGGAGTGGGGAACGGAATATTTTGAAAAAGATTCAGATACGGCACAATTGTTCACTATTACAATACCGACAACAGAAAACAAACATTTACCGAAAGAATACATTGCGGACTTGACACGCAAGTATGATGCAAAAATGCGCGAAGTGTATCTTGAAGGGAAATATATTATGCTCGGACAGAACCGAGCGTATTCATCGTTTGATAGGAAGAAAAATGTTATGAGTTTGACCTCTCCCTATTCCCTCTCCTTATCAGGAGAGGGACATGGTTTTGATGAATTGATTTTAGGATTTGATTTTAACGTTGACCCGATGAGCTGCGCGGTTATTGTTTTGCAGAATAAAATTTTTTATCAGATAAAAGAATTTTCCATCCACAACAGCAATACGGCGGAGCTGTGCGCGGCAGTAATTGCGTATTTAAAGAACATCCCCCTAACCCCCTTCGCCGACACACAAGGCAACGCTGCAAGGGGGAAGGGGGAAAAGTCTATCATAATTACCGGCGATGCGAGCGGACGGAGGCGCGGAACGCGCGGCTATTTAAGCGACTATGAAATTATACGGGATGAGTTTACGCGGGCAGAGATTGCATTTTATTTTAATGTGCCGGTGGAAAACCCTGCTGTGCGGGACCGGGTAAATTTTGTGAATAAACTTTTTGAAAGCGAGCGGCATTTTATTGATGAGAGCTGCATGCAAACAATTAAGGACCGGGAGCTTGTAAGCTGGAAGGAGAACGGCGACGGTTTTATGATTGATAAGAGCAAGAAGCATTTAACGCATTTAAGCGATGCGGCGGATTATGTCTGCTGGAATAACCAGATTTTAATTAACGCAGAGGAGGGCGAGCCTTCCGTTTCGGTTGCACACCGTGTAAAGAGATTTTAATCCGTTTTTTTGCAACATTTTTATTTTCAAAAACTATTTCATCATCAGTAATTTTCTCGGCTGTGCTGTACATACAGCGGCATTGTTTGCAGATACGATACCGCACACGAGAGTTTACCAGCGGAATAGTTTTAAAAACTATAGAAGAATTGTATTCGCATTTTGGACACTTCATGTAATGTTTTTCAATTTTCCGGGTTATTCTTTTTCTGCATGGAAAGCGCAGCGTGTTTTAGCACGGCGGCAAACTCCCGCACTTCTCTTTTGCGAGATTTTTCAACAGCAGTTTCGCAGATTTCCAGAAATAAATTGCTGCCGAATACTTGCGGAAGAAATTCCGTTTCAAAATTACTGAGAAGAAAAATTTTTTCAACCACATTGTCTTTCGTTTTGTGATTGTATTTACCTTGCATAACTTTATTGACCATTGATCGTGATACACCTGTTTGTTTTGCAATGTCAGTTTGTTTCATTATAGAATTCCCCAGATATGTACTTTTCGATGTGTTGTTGTGTCTGTAATTATTCCCTTATCTACAACCGCGTATCCTTCTTGCATTAGTTTATTGCGGCGGGCAGAAACTCGCGCCTCCGGTATTTTCATCAGTTCGGCGGCGCGGCGGTCTGTAAGGTTTCCATAGAGATTGTATAAATCGTAGAGCTTCATTGATTGAGAAAGTTCTTTCCCTTCGGCTATTAACGCCTTGTAGCTTTCGTTACGTGTATCAAGGGCAAGGGAAAGTTGCATATTATTCGGGTAAAATTGTTATCGTAAATCCTTGTTTTACGGCTAATCGTATTTGTCCGATAGAAATAATCATTCCATCTTTAAAATTTTTGTGGTATGATTCTACAACAAAAAATTTTCCATCGTTAGCAATTTTTCCGTCCGTGCAAAACTTCACTCGAATAAGAGTCATACAAACTCCTTTACTTTGGCAATAATGCGTTCAGCGGAATTGGCGGTTTATCTTTGCGCAATCCATCGCCGATGATGCCGCAGCGATGCTGCTGGTTTACTCTGTAAATTTCTCCGCACCGCTGGCACGCCACAGCAGCGGCGGGGCGCTGCGGCGGCGGAGGGATAAACAGATCAAAATTTTTGCAGAATGTACTGAAGTTATGCGCGCAAACAGTGTAAAAATTATTTTTAAGATAAATTTCAATGCGCTGCACAATTTCTGCAAGTTCCAACGGTTCAAAGCCATCGACCGGAGTAAGTAAATCTTTTACTTGTTTAAAGTGCTGGGGACGCGGCGTAAAAATGCGCTGCGGGTAACGACGTTCCCATTTTTGTTTAAACTCTTTTAGTATTGCGTAATAAATTGACGCCATAGTTTTTTTCTTTGTAAATAAAATTGCCGAGATGGTCGTAGTTATTAAGAAGGTATCTACCAAAGGTATCACTTAGCGACCTTTGGGACTCTTTTGGTTTCACCTAATCCTCGCGGGTATAGCGTATCTCGGCGTAAATTATTATTGCAGTGTATCCCAATTGATGTTGTAGAAAAAGTTTTCTGTTGCATCTACTTTCAGACCAACCGCCGCAAGTTTTTCATCATTCAGTTGTTTGCCGGCATGCGCGGCGAGAAGTTTTTCTTTGTCAATTTCTTCTTTTGTGCGAAGTAACGGCTTTCCCCATTTTACTTTTTTGAGCAGTTTTAAAACTGTGTTGGAATTATATTTCCGGTTGAGCATAGCAATTTTCGGCGTACTCCGGCGCAGTCCAATTATGCCGTGCATCATTTCGCGCGAACGCTCTTTTTCAAATTCATTTTTGTTGGCGATAACAAATTTTTCCAGCTGAGCGCTTAGCATCTCTTTCATCTGCGTCTGCTCGGCAGTTTGCAGTTCAAACACCGCGCGTAGTTTTTGAAGCTCTGCATTCAGCGTAGCTTCTTTTTCCTGCACCGCCGATTCAATTTTTGCTATGGCAAGTAGAACTTTATCGGCATCGGCAAACGATTGTATTTGCTTTATATCCGGTAAGCATTGCGGTTCAATTTTTTTCATTGGATTTTCCTTTTGTTAATGTTTGTATATCGGTTTCAATTTTTGTAATTGCGTTATTGTTAGAAGCGCACTTTTTATAGAATGCCGCCTCTGTGCGTAGATCAGTTATTGTTCCGCTGGTAACAAGCGCGCAGATAAAAAATCCTGCAACAGCGGCGGCGGAAACTATTGCAATAAAAATCGGTATTGAAATTGTCATAACAACTCCTAATTACATTGTTCGGGGATAAACACCAGAAGCGACAGCAGCTTAAATTTTAAGTGCGAAGTGTATAACACGGGATTGCTCTGCTTGCGCAGCCGGCAGCTTAACAGATCCCAGTACAAGTAACAAGCATCGGAAACATTATTCGCCATCGGATAATGCAACTGCGCCTCTTTCACTACATCGGCAAGCTGCAAACGGAAATCTATTTCTATATCGTTATTCATTGCTGCTCCTGCTTCCCGGTGGAATTTCTTTTTTCTATTTGTAAAAATCTCTTAATAATTTTATCGGCATCTTTTGCGCTTAACAAGCCGAACAGTTTGTTCAATTTGCTGTTTTCAATTTCCCACAGCGAGAGCCGCTTCCGGTAATCGGGAAACATTTCTGCGATAAATGAGAATATTGCTTCATCAGTCCAGTTCCAATTGTAGCGCGAAATTTTAATAATCATTGCGCGCTGATTGTGCGTCATCATTCCCAAACCGATTGCGGCTTTCATTTCGTTTGTTCTGCCGCTTGATTCTTTTGCAAGTTTTGTAAATGCGTAATACAGCTTGCGAGCGTCGTTTAATTCCAATTCTGTAACGCTTTTAACTCCCGCGAGCGTAAGATTTTCATCAAGCAGCGTGTCGTCTCCGCAAATTACAGCGGAGAGCGCATGCAGCTTACAATTAAGAAAATGCCGGTATGTTTTGAACCCGTGGTACAATATTATGCCGCCGTTTGCCGGTTAAACATTTCTACGGCATATTCCAGCGACGGGCAGACTTCCGTTCCGCAATACGTAAGAAGGTTATTGCCGTATTCATCCCGCTCTAAAATAAATTTTAAGAATGCGCTTAAGCGATGCCGTTCGCTGTTTTCTTTCACGACAACGTGCTGTTGATAGACGACTGATTCTTTGTTGTGAACAAACACGTCTTTCGGAATAACTTCTAACTGCTGTGTTTCGTCATTCCATACAAGCTGTATGAGGCGCGGAAATTTCATTTTGTTATTCTCCTTCAATCAGTTTCAAATTTTTTAATTCTGCGCGAATATCAATTTCAAGTTTCGCCGCCATTCGCAGCATCCACGATCTGCCGGACTTTATGTCGTTGTGCTGTTTATCTAACGCGGAAAGTTCCTTTCGCAGCCGCGCAAGTTCCTTTCCTTCTTTTGAAAGTTTAATGCGCTGTGCAAGGTTTTTTGCATCTTCTTTCAATCGCTCTATTGCCGTAATGGTATCATTCAGCGCAATTAAGTTATCGCGGAATGCTTCAATAATTGCTTTTTTCTGATTACGCACGGAAAGCGCATCGAAATTTTTGGGAAAAATTACAGATCCGTTTTCCGAAACAAGCGATTGTGATTTTTTTTCTGCAATTGCAACTGTGTTTGACATAGAGTTATTCCTCCGATTGTGTTAATGAGTATTCTTCCGATTGCGATTCGTTCGGCGTTTCCGTTTCATCGCGCTGCGTAATTAGCAGTTCAGATGGAAGAGTGTTTATTGTATTTTTTAACGCATTTTCTGTTTGCTTCATAAATTTCGCACGCTCCAAAAGCAGTTCGCCGTTCGTGCCGACTGTATCCGGGCGCGGATTTACCAGATGTTTCTTTGCGGCAATATCGCCCGCCATTTTGCGTAAATTTTTATTGATAGATTTGTTCAGCTTTGCAATAAGCGCGCGCTTCTCCGGGTGCAGGCGCGTGTTGTAGAGCGTTCCGATAAATTGATTTTTTTCCCAAACTTCGCCGTAGATACGATCAACAGTATATTTAAGCGCATACAAATCAATTTCTGTTTTATCGAACGGATTGCTGAGAACAATAAACGATTGACCGTTAAACGAGACCGGAAGCGGCGACGGCGGAATAAATTCATCCCGCCCGATTTTTATTGCATTGTTAAACTTTTTCACTTCCGCTTTTGAAATTGCCCAGCGCAACTGCTGCGCTGTAACTTCTTGCTTTTCGTACTGCTGCCAAAATTGATTGAAGTATTCTTTTATAGAAATTCGCTGACTGCGTCCGTTTAATTTTCGCGGACGTTCTTGAAACCAGCCGGTGAGATATGATTCAAACTGCTGCTTGTATTCATCAAAAAATAATTCGCCGGATTCCGCCGAAAGAGCCGCTGTTGTGTGCCGCGAATCTTCTTTGTGCGGCGATACATAATTTTTTTGGAACGCATCGAATTCGTCTTTCTCAATTCTAAATGCGCGCTCGCGGGTTGCCTTGCCATTGGGCGAATATGCAATTGAATAGTGCGGCTCTTTGCTGGAAAGTTTGCGCCAAAAATTTTTAAATTCTTCGGAACGCCCAAGTCCGTTATCTACCATAATATTTACTTGCGGCAAGCCGTATTGCATTACCACTTGACTTACAAGCTGTATCAAATCTTTCGCTGTAAATTCCCCGGTCTTCGTTAGCCAGCCGAGAGGTTTCATTGTTTTTGCTTCCGAGCATTCCCACGACTGCACTTGCTTTTCTTCAACTTTTCCGGTCAGTTCGTTATACACCTTTACCGTTGCTACATCATGTTTATGATCATCAATAACAATGTAGTCCATAAATCCAATGTCATCAGTAAACGCGCCGCGCACATTGGGAAGTGTTTTTTTGAATTTGTTGTACCGATTCAAAAATTCGTGCAGTGTTTTTTTTCCAGATTCTTTAATGTGCTGCGAAAGCTGGCGGTACAGCGTGTGGCGGGAGATTGCTGCAAGCTCGTAATACTCTTCATGCTCTTTTGCAAACTGTTGAATAAGGTCAACAGTGAGATTAAGATTCGGCTGCGCGTTTTGGAAATAGACTTTTGCGGCAAGTTCTGCAATGCGGTTAAAATTTTGCGCAAGCAAATTATTTTTTATTGTTCCTTTATCTGCGCGCGTGCGGCGCTGCAGCGTTCCGTTTGCTTTCGCTTTTCCAATTTTTCGGTACACCGATTTTGGATTGTATCCTTTGATAGCGATACCTTGCGCGCTCCAATAATTTATTTTATCGCAGACTTGTTTAACGGTTGCCGGTTTATCGTTTAGGTCTGCGCACTCAATCAGCGCATCGCATTCTGCGCGAACGGATTTGATAATTGATTTTTTTTCTTTGGCAGAAAGCGAAGCAACTTCCGTAATAATGTAACGGCGACCGTACAGCTTTACCGAAGGAATTTTCCCACTGTTAATGTGGCGAAAGATAGTCATCCGCGTTACGCCTGCGTTTTGTATGTATTCTTCTACTTGTATCATATTTTTATGTCTTCCGTTGCGGTTTGCTACTTTTTAAGAATTACGTTTTTAATTCTCTCGCAAATTGTTTGGTCTTTCGGCTTGCGCTTGCCGTTAAGAATTTTGCTTAGGTAGGCATCAGATATTCCGACTTTGCGCGCAACATAATCTTGCCGGTAGCCGGCTTTGTGCAGTTGTTTCTTTAGTTCCATTTTGGTAGCTTGTTGTGGAAAAATAAATTGACATTACAAATATACTATCCAATTGGATAGTTGTCAAGAAAAAAAAACTAACTAAATGGACAGCGAGGGAATACGAGAAAGAATTGTGCTTGCGGTCAGCAAAAAAGAAATTACACTGAAAAAGTTAATTGAAGATTGCGACTTAAACGAGCAAAGTTTTTATCGCTATATGAATGGCGGGAGAGAATGGACTGTTGATTACCTTATTACAATAGCTAATTATTATGACATGGACTTAGACTATCTGATTCGTGGACATAGACCTGACGATAAGGGACCGCCTACAAAAGATATTGAAAAGTTAGCACAACTTGAGGCAGAAAACCGCCGCCTTAGAGAGGAACTGGGGAAAGTTCGCACTTTTATTGGGGGGGCGATTAAACTCCTGCCTCAAGCTGAAGCCTTGAAGAAAGGAATGCGGAGAAAAAAATAAAACCAGTTACCAATATCACCATTGAAAATCTTACTCTCGTTATAGAAAGCGGGAAAGAACCATTTGATAAGCTGAGTGGCAGTGAGAATGAGGAACATCCAAAAAACTAAATCTACAATCATACCTATTTTTGTTTCATTTATTTTTGTTACTTGTTACTTTTGCCATGTTACTTTTGGCGCAAGTTGTCTTTTGTAATCGTTAAAATTAGCTTGTAAAGGGCAAT
>CAYXEE010000006.1:0-350 GCA_964463935.1 uncultured Chitinophagaceae bacterium
ACCAATACCACGCGCTTATTCCGGGAATAAGTAGAAGCAAAAGCAGCAATTCAGGATTTGCAAATGCAATATCAGCCATTTACCTGCTCCTCAGTTTCCGCTTGTTTAGTTTTTAATGCTTCTATAATTTCATCCGGTTTTGTTTGGTCAACAATTTCACGCGCAATAGAAATTACATTCTCATTCTCTTTCAAATCCGGCTGATATTTTGCAAACTTCACCAAATCTGCATTGGAAAGAAATTGCTCAATTTGTACTGTGCGAATGTTGTTTAGTTTAAATTTTTGCAATTGCTGCATAACTTCTCCGGTTGTCATTTCCAGAGCCATAATGCCGTAACGTTTTTCAAA
>CAYXEE010000006.1:360-20834 GCA_964463935.1 uncultured Chitinophagaceae bacterium
GATGATTTCCGTAGCGATGGAATAAAATAATTTCACTTCTCCTTTTTGCCACAGCCGCTGTGTTTCCAATTCATCTAATTTTTGCAATGCAAAAATGTGCGCAGGAATTTCTTGAACTTCTTCAACAATTTCCCCGCTTTCAATTTTGCGCTTCTTAATTCTTGAATAAATGAAATACGCAAGAAGCGCAAGAAAAGCAATAATGCCTGCGTATGCGGCAATTTCTTC
The DNA here is from genome assembly GCA_964463935.1 of uncultured Chitinophagaceae bacterium. GTDB lineage: Bacteria > Bacteroidota > Ignavibacteria > UBA10030 > UBA8401 > JACFMZ01. The sequence continues at coordinate 589 of CAYXEE010000006.1, forward strand.
AATCGAAATCGGCGCGCTTAACGGCGGTTTTATATCTCGTATAGACTGCGTTGTATCAACTTCAATGCCGCGCACTTCTACCGGAATTTGATTTGATTGCGCAAATCGGAGCGTTGTATCGTTTGCTGTTCGGTATGCAACAACAATCGGCGGAACATTTTTCATTCCGTCTTGAAACGATACGATTGTTAACTGCTTGGCAACCGAAACAATATTATTCTCTTCGCTTTTTTGAAGCGAATCTTGACTCACAATATCAAACGAACCGAGCGTATCCTTGAAAATTGGAAAATATATTTTTGTGCCTGCGGGAAATGTTGTTTCAATTTTTAATTTCATCCAATTTCCCATTGCAATGGAGGACGAATCTACAGTTGCAACAACGGCGGCGTTTTGTGAAAATGCAAAGGGCGTGAAAAAAGAAAAAAGCAAAAAGAATGTACCGGCATTTCTTAAAAAATTTCTCCGTAGAAAATTTTCGATGCTGTACTTGTAATGCGTGGAATAATTTCGATAACGCGAGTTTTTCAAAAACATCTTATCCGGCATTGTAGAAAATATTTTAAACTTGTTGTCCATTAAAAAATTCATCGCAATAAATTTTATATTCTTGCTTCTCTCATTCTAAAAAAATTTACTAACGGTTGTATGTACGGTTTATCTGTTTGTATCGCAATTCTATCTACTTTTGTTGAAATGAACGCTTTATTTATTCGTTCATCATTTTCTTTCCAATACCGCTGGAACGATTCTTGAACAAACGAACTGGATGTATCTATCCATCGTTCAATTCCGGTTTCAGAGTCGCGCATTTTAATCATTCCTATTTTCGGCAACTGCCGTTCTTTTGGATCTTCCATAGTAACGGCAATTACATCATGGCGTTTACTTACAATGCGAAGCGCATTGTCATATTCTTTGTCAATAAAATCAGAAACGACAAATGTAATTGAGCGTTTTTTAATTACGCTGTTCAAATATTCCAACGCGCCGCTGATATTCGTTCCGCTTCCTTCCGGTTGAAATCCGAGCAGATCGCGCACCAGACGCAAAATATGCGATTTCCCTTTTTTCGGAGGAATAAATTTTTCTATTCTGTCGGTAAACATAATCATTCCGACTTTGTCGTTATTACGAATTGCCGAAAATGCAAGCACGGCGCAGATTTCCGTTGCAATTTCATTTTTCATAGCATCAACGCTGCCGAATTGACCTGAGCGGCTCATATCCACAATAAGCATTACGGTTAATTCGCGTTCTTCTTCAAAAATTTTAACAAACGGTTTATTGCATCGAGCGGTAACATTCCAATCAATTTTGCGAATGTCGTCGCCGTATTGATATTCGCGCACTTCGGAAAATTCCATTCCGCGTCCTTTAAAAACAGAATGGTATTCGCCCGAAAACACATGATTCACTAATCCGCGTGTTTTAATTTCAACTTGTCGTACTTTTTTTAATAATTCTGATGTAGTCATAAAAAGTAGTTTAGTCGTTGAGAAATTAAGTAGTTGAGGCTCGCTTATTCAACGACTTATAAAATCCATCTAGCATTGCTATAATTTCATTTACATCATTTTTTAGTTTTGCAGTTAATTCATCGTTAATAAATACGTTACTTGCTGCAATATCGACACAACCTTTACATTCAAATCCCGATCGAATTGAATATGATATGAATCGAGAAAACTCTTTGTTAGAATAATTTCCTGAACCTTCAGCTGTATTTAAAACAATTGAATCTGCAGCACGTCAAAATTGAGAAGTCGGTGAATACAGCTCTTCTTTGGGAAATTGTTTTGTTACTTCTCGAACAAACTTTGTGTACGCTAAACTTTTTTGATAAACTTTTAAATCTTCGTATTTATGCATTTAATACTGTCTCAACTACTCAATTACTTAACTTCTTGCTTCTATGGAACCTCAACTTTATTCAAAATTTCCTGCACAATAGTTTCGGATGAAACTTCTTCCGCTTCCGCTTCGTACGTAACGCCGATGCGATGACGAAGAACATCCATACAGACTGCGCGAACATCTTCGGGAATAACGTAACCGCGGCGTTTAATAAACGCATACGCCTTAGCGCCGAGCGCAAGCGAAATTGTTGCGCGCGGAGAACCGCCGTAGTGGATAAGATTTGCAAGATTTGCCAACCCGGCGTCTTTAGGATTGCGCGATGCAAACACTATATCCAAAATATAGCGCTCAATTTTTTCATCCATATAAATTTCTTGAAGCGCTGCTCGCGCTTTTAAAATTTCTTTTGTAGAAACAACCGCTTTTATTTCTTGATTTTTGTTCGAAACATTCTGCCGCATAATTTGCAGCTCTTCATCTTTCGATGGATAACCGATTTTTACTTTCAGCATAAAACGGTCAACTTGCGCTTCGGGAAGCGGATATGTTCCTTCCTGTTCAATCGGGTTTTGCGTTGCAAGAACCAAAAACGGTTCTTCAAGCGGAAATGTTTCTTCGCCGATTGTTACCTGCCGTTCCTGCATTGCTTCCAATAATGCGCTTTGAACTTTTGCGGGAGAGCGGTTAATTTCATCGGCAAGAATAAAATTTGCAAAAATCGGTCCGCGTTTGGTAATAAATTTCCCATCTTTTTGATTGTAGATGAGCGTACCAATTAAGTCGGCAGGCAGAAGATCGGGCGTAAACTGTATGCGTTGAAATTTTGCATCAATTGCGCTCGCAAGCGTTTTTATGGCGAGCGTTTTTGCCAATCCGGGAACACCTTCTAAAAGAATATGACCGTTTGCAAGCAAGCCGATAAGCAAACGCTCCACCATCATTTTTTGACCTACGATAACCTTGTTGATTTCCATTGTTAACAAATCAACAAAGGCGCTTTCTCTTTGAATTTTTTCATTGATTGCTTTAATATCGGTATTCATTCATCCTCCATTTTATAGACCGATTTTTACAAATAATTTCGCAACATTAGACGGCAAAATTTAAAAAATGTTCCGCAGAAATGCATCAATCTTCATTTAATTTCAAAAAATTTCTCATTTTTATTTTCAATCGAATTTTTGTATTATTGATTCGAAAACTAGAAAGGAAACATATGAAAAAATTTGTTGTTGTATTTGCCGCCGCGTTGCTGTTCGGCTGTTCAGAACCAAAAGTTGACGCAGATAAAATGAATCACGCGAACGAACAAGTAAACCGCGGCGAATATGAAGAGGGAATTAAAACATTAGACGAACTCGGCAAAAAAAGTCCGAGCGATCCGGCGTTAAAACAATCCCGCGTTCAGGCGCATATGAAATATGCTACATTTTTTATGTATAACGATTCGATAGCGCCGAAAGTAAAATATCCGACTGCGCTGAAACATTACCGCGAAGCTCTTAAACTTGATCCTTCCAATGCAGATGCAAAAGAACAGGCGCAAATGATTGTTGATATTTACAAATCTATGGGACGCGAAGTTCCCGCTGAAAACTAAAATTCTTGTTGCTGGTACCAATAAAAAAGGCGAGCGATGCTCGCCTTTTTTATATACCTACGAACGATTATTGACCTTTTTTGGAATTTTCATATTTCTGTACTTCGTCGTCAAGTTCTTTATATACTTGCGATGCACGAAAACGCGTGTACAGTTGTTCATTCTTCTTAATTTGAGCTTGTAATGCTTCTTGAGCAGCGCCAAGAGGATATTCAACTAAAACATACGCGCGCCAGTTGTTGCCGTCTTTTACAATCTTCTTTTGTTTTTCTTTTGAGCCGCTTAAGCTGGTGGAAACAACTGTTTTTGAAGCTGAAGTAAATTGATCAAGTAATTGAGAATCATCGCCGATTCCAGTTTCTTCCTGAAATCTTTTTTGTAAGCCGTTGATTTTTACTTCAACCTGACGTCCAATTTCTGTACGAGCCGCTTGAACTGCTTTTTCTACTGCTACTTGCATATCTTTTGAAGTTGCAGTGTTTACTGCAAAAAGAAAATTCGGATCATTCGGAACATTCTGGTACCACTCCGGTACATCGCCGGTTGCTGTTGCCGGTAACGGCTCTTTCCCGCCGCCGCAGCCAAAAACTACCATAGCAAGTACTGCAACAACGAATAATGAATAAAGTTTACGCATTGAAACCTCCTTAATGATTGTTTGTAAAATTGTCCTCAAGCTTGCTTCTGCGAATATAGAAAGTTTCGCAAGGAAAAGAAAGAGGATTTAATGTTTATTATTGACTACTTGATTTATCTCACGAACCTGCCCCTGTTCAATTTTGAACACTTTCCACACAGTTCCTTCTCTGTTGCGCGGAACTTGCAAAATTTTAAGCAATTTGCCGTCGCCGTACACTTTTACAGTCGCTTTCGAATCGGATAATCCTTTTGATTTTGGGTTCGATTGATTCGAATAATCGTGAATAAAATATTCATACGTAGATTGCGATGAAACTTCTTTTACTGTAATTGTTTCAGGTCCGTACCCCTGCATTGCATCGCGGTCTAACATTCCAGTACCATCTGCCAGTACGCGCATATTACGAAACGAAATATGATAACCGTTTTGTTTTACAAAATGCGCATCCAAATCGCCCGGTTGTTTTTCCCAGTCCACTACTATACGGACAAATTTAATATCCAGTTGCGGCGAAATTGAAATTCTGTTGAAAAAGAGCGTGCCAGCCATCACTTCAATCGGGAAATCGGTCGGCATATATCCTTCAGAGCGAAACGAAACCATATATTTCCCATCTTTATCCGGCGCGGGAAAGACTACTTTCCCTTCTTCGTCGGAATAATATTCGCCGACGTTTTCAATTTCAACAGATGCGCCGTTAATTTCTTTTCCATTCACGGCATTAAAAAATCGCAGCGTAAGATTATTATTTTCAAGTTCTTCAAAAACATCTACAGATTTTTGTTGAACTTTTTTTTGCTGAGCGTTGACGGTTATTGCAATCAACACTGCCATAACAATAAGAATTTTTTTCATAACGGCGTCTCAGAAGATGGCGGTTCAGGAAATTTATTTCCCACAACAACGGAATAACGAAATGGAGAGTTTTGATTTAAGAGTTTCATTGCTTTCAACGATAACAATACGCCGGATACTAACGCAAACAAAGCTCCAAGCGCAATCAATTCAATATTATTTACGGTAAGAAAAAAATCATACGCGCCGTGAAACATTGTTGCAATAATTACTCCAAGCGCAAGATATATTCTATTATGATGAGAAAACTTTGCAAGACCGACAAAGTATCCCATTAACACTGCAAATGCTGCGTGCGCAGGAACAGCGGTAAATATTCTAGCAAGAGCAACATTTAATCCGCCTTCCAAAACATAAAAAATATTTTCTACGGTTGCAAATCCCATTGAAACCATAACTGCATAGGTAATACCATCAAACGGTTCATTGAAATCCGGTTTGGAATATGCTACGCGCATAAGCACTAAATATTTTATGTATTCTTCAACAAATCCAATAAAAATAAAATTTACAATTGCAATTTCAACAAGAGTAACAGGATTCGGAATGATGCTGCCCAGCCACAATTCAATCAGCGCCGCCGCAAAAACCGATATTGCGCCGTATACCGCCGACTTCAATAATAAACTGAGCGGCTCCTTTTCATACTTATCGCGAAAATATACATACAATGCAATGGCAATTCCCGGAGCAACGGCTAAACCGAAAAGAATCATTTGTTACTTTCTAATTTGGTCCAATAATTTTGGAAGCGCGCTGTTTTTTATCTGCTCCGCAATTTCATCGTACGCTTTTGAACCTGCTTTATCATAATTGATGCTGATTCCTTTTACATTGGAGATAGATGTTTTATAAATTTCTTGTCCGGTATTCAAATCGGTTACCGAAAGATGCGCATCAACATAAACGGTATAAAGTCCCTGGTATTCGCCGCCATCTCGTCCGTCTGCTTTTATTGTAATCATTAAATTTGATTTTGCAACATCATCTACAAACACATATCCTTGCGCTGAAAGAGAATTTTTTACGATGGGTTCAATGCGCGGAAGGCGTAATTTATTTCCTAAGATAGATTCTGCAACTTCAAAATAGACAGCCAAGTTTACAACGTTAACAATAATTCGCGCGTTCGGTATAGTGAAACTTTTCATCAGCGTTTCAAACACGGTAGAATTGCCGACTTGTGAAAGCAAGTCAACTTCGGCTTTAATCATTTGCAATTTATCTGTTGCGATAATTTTTGCAATTTGAGTAGAAGCAATTCCCGATGAATTTGTTTTTGAAACTGCAACTAAATCGCCGGCTCCGCGCAAAAATGAAAATCTAATCGGAACATTACTTAACGGTTTCGCTCCATCTATTGCAGTGGCTGTTACTTCCACAGGATTTTTTACCTGCACGCCGACTTGCGCTTCAATTTTTGCAGTTTTTGCTTTCACTTCAATTTGATTGAGCAAACTTTGAATGGAACTGAACAGTTCATTCCCTAAAAATATTTTTGCGCCGTTGTATTGAACTTCCAGCGGTTCGCCGATATATTTTTCCACAGCAGAAAGCGATTGTAAATAAAATTGAAGCGATTGCGCAATAGTGATCGATTTTTCGGAAGATTTTGCTTTTGTAAAAAGATCAAGCGCAAGAGTTGCCGCCTTGCGGATTTTTTCCGCTTTCATCTGTGCGTATGCGCTTTTTGAAAGCCGCAAATACATCCAATAATCATTTTCGCCAGTCCACGAATCAACTGTTTCAACTTCATCCAATTCAGCTTTAGTTGATGTTGCAATTTGCGAAAGATATTCTTCGGAAATTCCTTCCATCTTTTCGGTCAACTTGCTCATTTGCGAAGCGTTAATATTTACAACAATTTGCTGCGCAATATCATTAAGAGCGGCATCTTTTGCGCGCTGCATATATTCCTGCGGATTTCCCGTTTTAGGCGCGGCGGCAATGCCGATATAATAATCCGGCTTTTGCGGGCGGCGGTCAACCCAATCCGGTTTTTTTTGCGCATACACAATAATGGAAGCAAGTGAAAGGAAAACAAAGAGGAGATTTTTTTTCATAGTGAGATGAAGTTTAGATTAAACAATCATTCGCATACAGATACTTGACAATACATTCGTTGTAAAGGTTTAAATAGTTGAACCTGAAAAATTTGTTTTTTTGCAAAACCCTTCGAGCATTAATTCTAAAGAAGCTCAAATTCTTTATTTTTTTCTTCTTACTGTGCAAACCCTCGCGGAGTTATTACTTTTTAAGAAACAACTAATTCGGTTTAGCCGGCGGCTCTGGCAATCCCGTAACTTCTTCTTTCTTTTTACTCAACAACACAGCCGCCGCCGCTCCGCCGCCGACCAAAATAGCTGCGCCGACATAAAGCCATGTATTGCTTGATTCTTCTTCATATTTTCCGACAAGTTTCTGCGCCGATTGCCGCATTCGGTTTAATAATTCTAATTTCGCTCCGTTGAAATTGAAATTTTCCGTTTTTGAAATTGTCTTTTTTGTAACATCGTACATATTTATCGTTACAGTCCAGTCGCCGTCAAAGTAGCGCACTTCGCCTGTAAAAATAATATTTGCTTTCAACGCATTACCGAGAGCAACAGAACGGTCGCGCTCGCTGTATGTTGTGTTTTCAAACTGCCGCTGAACGCGCGAGAGTTCTTCATCGTCTAATTCTGCAACTTCATACACATCCATCTTTACCAACTCGCTTTGGAATGTAGAACGGAGCGTTGAAGCATCATCCGAAGTCAACTGTCCGCTTGTTTTAAATCGTCCGACTGCGGCGCGTTCTTGAGCAAACAATGAAGCGGTAATGAAGAAAAGAAAAAATAAAAATTTAAATACTTTCATCGCTAAAAACTCCTTACTTCGTCAAAATCATTTTAATCGTATTGATATAATTTTTCGCGCCGTCTATGCTTTGCGCTTCTATTTTACAGAGATACACGCCGCTGGAAACTTTTGCTTTGTTGTTATCCGTTGCATCCCACGAAACTACGTAATATCCTTCGCCGCGAATATCGTTGATAAGCGTTTTAATTTCTTTGCCGAGAATATCAAACACTTTCACCGTTACTTTGGAAGTCTGCGGCAATTCAAATTTTACCATTGTAGAAGGATTAAATGGATTCGGATAATTTTGATTTAACACAAATTGAGACGGAACGGGAGAAACTCCGAGACTGTTCTGTTCAACAAAATCTTTCGTTCCAATAAGAATTCGATATTCGCGCAGTGATTCTTTCTTTAAAGAAGGAATTGAAACTTCCGATTGTTTGCGCAAATCGTATGCAACTTTTCCCCCTTTATCAATTAAATAAAGAGAATAATTTTTCGGCACAGAATTAAATTTATCAGCCGTTAAGGTAATTGCATCTTCCGTTGTGTTGGTATGAAGCTCAAAATCCCAATATCTTCCATTTTTGCTTATCGGACGGAAATCATATCCATATTTATCGCCGTAGTTTTGCCAATTGCGGCGATTGAATGATAATTTCAAATATTCGCCCGGCTGTAACGGAGATTCAACAACATCGTTCATATCAAATTCTTCCGATGCATCTTCCCGTTCGCCGATAAAATTAAATTCGTCGGAAACAATTCCAGCGTTCGCTTTCAACTGCATCATCCATTCGCCCGATTTTAGATTTACAGGAATTCCATCGGCAGAAATTTTACCGATTGTTATCGGCACGGTAGATTCAATCGGATTGATATGAATTGTAACAACGCTGCTTGATTGATTTTTAACAAAAAATCCTTCCCATGGTTTCAACACAGATGCTGTTTGATAATCCGAACCGCTGTACGAATATGCTACGCCGACAACCGAACCTCTGCCTGTAACAGAATCCCACGGCACAGCAAAGCTGAACGGATTTCCGATTTGATTCCATCCCGGCTGCAAATCTATATCGAATGCTTTATTAGAAGCGGTAGATTTACCGACTCCGCTTTGCAGTTTTCCGCTGATTGTAGTAATAAACCAATATCCTCTTCCGGGCGCAAACGATTCAAATCCGGCTTGACTATGTTCCACATATTTATCTAACGCAGTATTGTAACGGAATAAGCGCCAATTATTTTTATCATACGCGCCGAATTTTCCGAGAACATTCGTTACGGTTCCGGAAATTCCATCTGCCGGAACTGAAATCATACGGTAAAAATTCTGCGCTTTGCCAATCGGCTGAACCTGCGGTTTTTCAATTCCGGTCGGATAGGTAACCGCAACATAATTCGGATTCATTACAACTGTTTCAATTCCATTTGAAATTTTAACATAATAAACCGAACCGCGCTCGCCGATTTTATTAGCGGGAATTGTTCCTGAAAAAGTTATGCCGTTGGCGCTCTTTGTCATCAGCAGCGAATCGTACAACGGCGCGCCGGCAAGCTTAAAGAATAAATATCCGTACGATGATGCGCCCATATTTGCTGTTAAATTAACTACAACGGTCTGCGGAAGCCCTGCTGAAATTACCGGCGGCGTAGAATTTGTGTCAACCGAAATAGCCAGCACTGCGCCAGAGCCGGTTAATGGAATTGATTTTCGCGGCGCGTTGCTTGTAATTATCAAACTATCTACATAGGACGACACGGCAATTGGTTTAAATTCTATTTTAATAGAATCCGATGCGCCGGGGGCAAGATTGGGAAGCGTACTTTTATTTATCGAAAACACGCTGCCAGTTAAAACCGAAACGCTTGAAGTTTGCAGCGCAAGATTTCCCGTATTCGTAATTTTCAACATTATTTCGCTTGTTGAATTTACTTTTGTTACAGAAAATGAAACTGCCGTTTGCGAAAGCGAAATTATCGGCTGCGGCGTTGCAACGCAATTACCGGTAAGATTTATTTTTTGCGATGCGTTCACAGTTGCATTGCTGACAACGTCCAACGTTCCGTTATCCGTACCAATTGTTGCCGGATAATATTTCACGTCAAAAGTTTTTGAACTTTCCGGCAGAACCGTAAACGGAACTGTTTGCGTTGTAGAAAAATTACTGTTAGAAAAATTCAACGCAGAAATTGTAAGATTTTTATTTCCCCCTTTGTTCGTAATTGTAACAGGTCTCGTATCCGAATAACCGATTGTAATGCTTCCATAATTTAACGATGTTGTAGAAAGCTGAAGAACAGAAAGCGGCGGACCTTGCGTTGCTTCCCCTTTCATAGAAATTTTTAACGCGCTGTTAGAATCAGGACTTGAATTATTTATTGTTACGTTTGCGCTGTATGTTTTATACACGCCGATTGTCGGCTTAAACATAACCGAAACATTTTGGTTCACATTGGTATTTACTGTAAACGATGAAGTCGGCGAAATTACTTTGAACACGCTTGTATCGGATGAAACAATACTGTTTACTGTTAATTGCTGAATTCCGAGATTCGTTACTGTAAATGTAAGCGTTGTATCTTTTGCATCTTGCGCGCGCGCGCTGATGCTTCCAAAATCCAAACTTGTTGTCGACGTTGCAATAGTCGGATTTTGAATATCAATTCCAGTTCCCCTTACAAAAATCGTTTTGCTTGAAAGAAAATTTCCATTACGATTATTTACGGTAATTGTAAAACTCGACGTCCACGCTCCGCCGACAACAAGAGGTTTAAACGTTACAGGATACAAAATTGTATCTGTAGTTTTATAGCCGAGTCTCCTTGATGTAATTGTTGCTGCCGTAAAACTATAACTAGTTGGCACAGGATTAGATATAGTACTTGTAGAAACAACAATTGAGTCAACACCAATATTTGAAATTACAAGATTCATAGTTTTTTGTGTTGATTTCGAGACACTACCGAAATTCAATGTATCCACCGATGTTGCTAATTGACCAATTGCCGAATCCGCTTTAAATAATACAGGAAGATTATATTGAAATGATTTCACAGAATCATTGGTTGTAAATTGCAATGTGTTTGTTACCGTAGAAGCATTTTGCTGAACCGGCTTCCACGAAATCCACGCAATTTGGCTGTCAACCGGAGTTCCGGTTTCCGTTTTTAGAATTGTAACAGAATCTTTATCTTCATTCGCGCCGAATCTAATTTTCCATTGCGTAGAAGGAAGCTGTTTTACTTTTACTTTTAAATCCGCATCTCCTTTGTTCTTCATCCACACAAATGTTTTTATAGAATCTCTGTTACTGTAAATTCGCTGCCCGGCGGTAGAAATAAATTTAATTGTATCTTTTGAACCGACAAGTTCCGGTCTAGTTAATACGGAAAATTGCTGCGCAATGGTTGGTCCCCATTCGTTTTTGCTGGACTTGAATCGGACGCTGAATTTATTCGCTCCGAGTGGAAGCCCTAAACTTGCAACAGAAAACGTATCGGAATATGAAACCGAGCGTCCGCCGATTCCGCTAATTGTACCTGTTCGCGGACCGGAAGCAGAGCCGGTTCCAGGATCTATATTACCGAAGAAATATTCCATTGATGAAATTGTCGGCGGCGCAAGCGATGCATCCTGCACAAATTGAATTGGCTGCGCTTGTCCCCATTTCCCTTTGCTGTCTTGAAAACGAATGTAGAGCGTATATTTTCCGTTTGGAAGTCCCGAAGGAATTGCGACATTGGATAAATTTGCGCTGACTTTAGACGAATCATTTTTATCAATAACTAAATTGGATGATGCTATTTCAACGGCATTGGTCGGCGTAGCGCTGTTAAACCAATATTCTCCCTTCGCAACAGTTTTTTTCGTTTCACCGCCGACTGTTAACATTGTAAACGAAGGAACGCTCCAGCGGTTTTTTGAATCAAGCGTTCTAAAATAAATTTTATGCTGACCGTTGCTGAGAGAACTTGCATCTACTTGGATATTTGAAAAATTTGCAACCGTTGAATCGCTGTTATATGTCGGATTTACTGTAACGGCATTTCCTGTCGGCGTAGGACTGTTAAACCAATACTGACCTTGAGTAATAAAAGTTTTTGCCGGAACATCGCCGACATTAAACGATGTAACAATCGGCGAACCCCAATTTCCTTTTGCATCTTGAATGCTGGCATATAATTTATGCAGTCCCGCAGTATTTGGAGCGGTGATAGATTGATTATTCCACGATGCAATTGTAGAATCGGAATTGTACGTTGGCGTTGCGGAAATTTCCACAGCATTTGTCGGCGCAGGATTATCGAACCAATAGCGAACTTTTTGAATTCCTTTTTTCGAAAAACTTCCGATTAAAAAAGATGTTGCAGTCGGTTGTCCCCAATTTCCTTTGGTATCTTTCATACGAACATAAATAACATGCAATCCCTGCGACAGCGAAGAAATATCAACCGTCTGCGTTCCGAACGATGCTGAAATTGTATCTCCATTGTTCGTTGTATGGTACGTAATGCCTGAAAGCGAAACTGCATTTGCTGCAGAAGAGTTATCTAACCAATACTGTGCCGCAGTAATTTGTTTGTTGGAAAAATCTTGCGCAAATACTATTCCAACAAGCAAAACAACAACGCTAAGCGATGTAATAAATTTTTTCATTTTTGTTATGTAATTTTCTTTTTCAAAAAATTTTCATTTTTCAATTCTCATTAATTTCCAAAACCGCCGGTAACAGTAACGGTAACCGATCCCTTGGGACCAACAGGATTCGGTGTTATTGTTATTATTGATGCTGATGGAATTGTTGATGGCGTAAACGGACTCGGAAACGGAAACGGTCCGCCGAAAATTCCTATATCAGCGCGGTTTGTATTTACCGTACCGGGCTGCTGCAATACATCAACATAACCGGGACCAAACGGCGCAACCGGAGGGAAACTGCCGTCAATCGGAGAATTGGGAAACGGCGATGCTGTAGATTTAATTCTGAGATCAGTGTCGGTTGATTGATCGCCGGTATAAACAAAACCTTTTGAATCATCATATCCTTCAAATTGCGGACTGCCGCTTCCATTGTTCGATCCGTTATTCGGCTGAGTTACGTTCGTTGGAGTATTGTATAACCAATTTCCAATATAAAGCGTTGCAGAATTATTGTATGCAGAAATTGTAGCTCCTTTGACAAAAATATTTCCGACAATTATTAAACTGGAATTGTTTCCGCTCGCTGTTGGATACAATGGATAATAGAGATTATCAAAATGATTGTTCAACACTAAAATATTATTTGCAGAATTTCCCGTTTGAACCCCGTATGTTGTTGTTGATGCAATTCCATCAAACACATTGTTTGCAATTACAATATTGGAACTTGTACCGTACGCATACACAAACCCGTACGAACCATCGTTTTGACGGAAAAGATTGTTACGCACTGTATCGCTGGTTGAGTTGTAAATATACAATCGGCTTCCATCGAACATACAATCGCTGACAACACAGCCGGAAGTTTGGTCGTTAAATGTAATGGTTGTTGAACCAGAAAATAAAAAACCGCTTAACTTCACATTTGCCTGTTGAACATCTATACTATAGCGAATAATTGTTTTAACAAGATTGTTGCTTCCTTTATATCCGTTGCCGATAATAACAACTTTTTTACCAACCGTTACCGTAGCCGAACCTTCCATTGCGGTTGTATATGTTCCGGCAAGAATAGAAATTGTATCATTTGCCGCCGCAGCGCTTAATGCGGCAGTAAGCGTTGCATATTTTCCTCCGCCGCCTGTGCCGTCAACTATTCTTGTTGTAGAATAAAGCAATGACGAAAAGAGCGCGCAAACAATAAAAATATTTCTTAATAATTTTTTCATTGCTGATTTTCCAATTAGTTATTTCGTCCGGTAAATCCGCCGACCGAGCCGCTCACGTTAAGATTCAATGTTCCGCCGGGAGAAACTACCGAAGGCGAAACGGAAATTGACGTAACAGATGGTAAAATCGGTCCGCCGGAAGGAAACGGAAATGTCCACGGACCGCCGTACACGCCGGCATCGGAACGCGCGCCGCCAAATGTAAATGACGGGTGATAATCAATATATGATGTTGTCATCGGAGCTTGTGCAGGATAACCGATATCTACAGCAGGAGAAGATGCGTTTTGTAATCGCAAATCACTGTCATTAGACGGGTCGTCATTATATACAAATCCTGATGAAGTTGAAAAATTCTTAAATGCCGGATCGCCTTCGCTGTTATCCGCAACAGCGCCAGGATAGTATGTTGTTTTATATCCAGCAGTCATATTCCAATGTAAATTGCCTGCATACAGAGCAGCCATTGAATTACCGGCGCCTACATAACTACCTTTGTACAAAATATTTCCCGTTGCTGTTAACCCTGAAGAATTTCCTTGATACTGATAATAGAAATAGGAAAAGACATCGGAAAAATTATTTATCACTAAGACAGCATTAGATGTGGTTTGATAAGAATAAATTGGATATGAAATATTTTTGAAGATATTATTTGCAATAACTACCGAAACAGCGCCTTGAAGATACACTCCATACGTATTTTGCACAGCGCCATATCCAAAAATATTATTTCTAATTGTATCGTTAGTAGCGCTCACAGTAACATAGCCGCCAAGAAATAAACAATTTGCAACGGTAATACCATCGGCAGCAACAGAAACTCCATTTCCGTTAATCATACGAAATCCGAGGAAGCGGGAACTTGCCGCATTTGATGTAAAACTAAATGCCGCAGAAACATGTGTTCCGCCATTAACAACATTGCGATACCCGTTGCCGATAAGCGTAACTTTCCGATCAATTGTAATTGTAGATGCCTCGGCATAAATTCCGTTCAACACACGAATTGTATCGTACGATGTTGCCGCAACCGCATCGGAAATTTTTGCATAACGGTCGGTTACGCCGCCGACTCCATCTACAATTGCAATTTTTGAAAAAGAATTGCTTGAAATAATTGCCGCAAACAGAGCAATTAAAAAAAGATATTTTTTTGCCATTGATGTATCTCCTAAATAAATAAATAAATGAATTTTCAAATTTTTAGTTTCCACTCCACTCGTTATACAATCCCATTCGCTCGCTCACTTTTCCAATATAGACGCGGGTTTCTTCAAACGGTAAATTCTTTTTCAAATATTCAAAAACTTCATCCGAAGTCATAGAATTGATCTTCGGCAGCGCTTCTTTTACGCTTCGCTTGTTTTGAGTAAATGCTTTTGCAACATTTCCCGGTCCCGTATTATATGCCGAAATCGTACAATATACTCTGCTCTTCGGGTCTTTAATTCCTTTAAAATCAATTCTTAACAATTTCGTTAAATAGCCGGCGCCAAGCACAATATTATTATCCGAAACATACAAATAATCGCCGGTTACAAGAGAATCAGTCTTATAGACAAATAAATACGCATCGCGCGCGCCGGAACGTGGAACTAATTGCATCAATCCAAACGCCGGAACCGGAGAAGTTGCGCGCGGGTTGAAGTAACTTTCCGTGTGCATTATGGCAAACACCAACGCAGGATCAATTCCATTTTTTTCCGCCTGTTCTTTTACTTTTTCTTTAAATTCAGTCGCCCGCTTTTTTACATGATTTGGGACAAGCGCAAATTGCACGCCAAGCACAACTCTTTTTACTCCGTCATTTCCCGTTACAACTTCCTGCGTAACCTGCGCCGCACTGACTGTTTGATCTGCAAATTGTTTTGCCGCTTGCGCCGTTACCGGTTTCCCCTCTTTCGATGCAACTTGGTCTGCAAGAATCGGTTTCGGAAGCGGCGGCACATCCATCTTTTTTTCTAACGGGTCGGTAGAACCTTTCGTTGTAACAAGTTCTTTCACCTGTTCTTTTAATTTTTCCTGTACAAGTTTCGGATCTTTAGCTTCAGCTTCCGTAACAACAATTTCTACTTTCGCTTTACCTTCTTCAAAGTTCACGCTTTTACGCGCGCCAAAATTGCTGTCGTAAGCAACATATACTTTCGGCGTACTG
This sequence comes from uncultured Chitinophagaceae bacterium, assembly GCA_964463935.1. Lineage (GTDB taxonomy): Bacteria > Bacteroidota > Ignavibacteria > UBA10030 > UBA8401 > JACFMZ01. Next base: position 16,423 of record CAYXEE010000006.1, read on the forward strand.
GTTTTAACATTTTTTTTTCCCCACTTTTTTTCAATCTGTCCCGTGTATTCGCGGAATAATCGTTCCTGTTCTGCAACCCAATCGTCGTACTGTTTCGTTACCGCTGCTTTGTAATTTTGAAATGATTGTTCTTCCCGTTGAACTCCCTGCTCCTGCTCTTTTTTGAATTTTTCAAAATCTTGATCGTTCGGGTCTTGCGCAAAAAGCGGCAGCGCGGCAAATAACGGTAAAAATAATTTTAGAACTAAACGCATTGTTCTTTCCCTTTACTGTGGCGGTTCTGACTCATTTTTTAATTCTTGCTTTAATTCAGAATCTTGTTTTGTTTCTTTGTTTCCCGGTTGAACGATTTCCACTTTTTGCTGAACCGGTAGTTCTTCATTTTTTTTCAATGTTGAAGATTCAACATTTTCAGTTTTTTATAATGGAAGGAATTTTATATCCATAAATTTCATCGCCGGAAATTCTAACAATTGCCGTATGTGAAGGAAGAACAAATAACGGATCTTCGCCGCTTGTTTTTACCTGCCAAACAATTTTTCCGTTGTTCTTATCAATCAAAGTCGCTTTCCCATTCACGAAATAAAAAATATGATTCTGCATCACAATCGGCGTTGTAATAACTTCGTCGCCGCTGTACGACCATTCATGTTTCCATTTTCGTTTTCCGTTCACCGCACTGCTTGCAAGAATTCCATCATCGCCGATAGATAATATGATAGAATCCTGTTTGCTGTACGTAATGTGAAGCGGACGCGACATTGTTGTTGCAATTTTTTGCGAAAGCACGTCATTAATTTCAAGTTCAAGCGGGGAATCTGTATAATAATCCGTAACTAAAGTTGACGCTGATATTGATTCTTTCCACAATTTTGCTTTGCGGTACATATCGTCAATTTTAATTGTTCCGGCGCCGCTGTCATCCGGTTCAAATTTCCACGCAAAATTTCCCGCGCTTGTTGGTTCCATTCTCAGCGCATACACAAATTTTTCATCGCTTAAAAATAGCAACGTAGAATCCGCATTAAGATAATTTGCGAGCGAAAATTGATGCGCAAACAATGCCGGATCGCTCTTTAATTCTTTCCGCCACATTACTTTGCCGTCAGCCGGGTCAACGGCAAGAATAGCAATATTGTCGTCTTCCCAATCTAATTTTTGGTCAAGTATTTTTTTCTCCCGCTTGCTTTTGCTCTTTTCGTTCGGAACAAATTTATATTTTACGCCGCCGGTTTTTACGTACAAAAACCCATCCAGATAAACCATATCAAACACATTGCCGCCATTTAACTGCTTGCTTCCGAGCATCCACTGCACATTCGCATCAAGCTTATTGAAAGCCACTAATTTTTCATCTCCGGCAACAAAGATTGTTGAACCGTTCGTCAACGGTTTTGCAAGGTTTGCTAATCCGCCTTTGAAACCCAAATCTTCGGCAATTTTTATATAGTTCGCGGCTATTTCTTCTCCGGTTCGAGCATTAACGCGCACAAATCCCTCGCCGCTCCGTTTTTTTAATTTCGGTTCGCGCATTTCTGTTTTCGTAACAATCAAATATTCGGCAGTATCGGCATTCAGCGAAAAAGAAAAATCAAAACCTAGATTGTCATAACTGAATGGAATTTTTGTCTGCGATTGAATTTTTTCAATCGGCGAAAGCGGCAGCGCGCGTTTCGGAAGCGATTCGTTTGTTAACGCAATATCTTTTTTGAATTTAATCTCGCCTGTTAACGCGTCAATTTTCAAAAGAGAAAATAATACATCGTTATCGGGATTTACGTAATGGCAAACAATTGAATTTGTATCTTGCAAAACAACAGTATGCAAAAATCCCGTATATTGCTTTTGTTCTTTTTTAGTCTGCCACAACAATTTACTGTTTGTTATATCAATGCCGAATAATTTGTTTTCCGCGCTGACGATTAAAATAATCGCCGATTCGGTTTTTGCCTCGGCATAATTTCGCAATTCGTCAATATCAACTTCCGCTTGCACAAATGTTCCGGCGGAAAAATTAATACTTGTAATTTTTTTAGAACCCGCAACAACGCATCCGAGAGATGTTGGAATGATTGCATTATATTCTTCATCGTATTTTACTTTTTCTATTTTTAGAATTTGCTTTGCGCTGTCCAGATCTAATACAAGAATACCGCCGTCTAAAAGAATACACGCAAATTTTTGATCGTCGGTAATATAATTCCACGCGCGTTTCTGTTTTACAAAATCAAAATTGATTTCTGTTTTCTTTGTTTGAAGAAGCTGTTTTCCAGAAAGCGCATCGTACAGCATAATATCGTCGTCATTTCCAAACGCCAGCAATTTTTTATGTTTTTCTAACAGTATATTGTTAGCCGCGCCGAATTCTTTTACTTTGTCGTAATATTTTATTTGCGCGCGCCACAATTCTTTCCCGGAAAGCAAGCTAACGCCGACTTGAAACTTATCGTAACGAATAAGTAACAACGTATCGAGCGTTTTTAATTCTACAAAATCGTCTTGGTCAATATCTTTAAATTTGGTTTTCCACAGAAGCGATTTGCTGAAAATAGAATAGCAGAAAAGCGAGTCGTTGTTTCCGCTTACAAGATAAAGAGAATCAAACAACAGCGTATGAACGGCGTTTTCATCGTACCCTTTAACTTTTACGCTCCACAATTTTTTACCGGAATCCGGCTGCACAAGCCACGCATATTCATCGGAGGTAAGAAATAAATATTTCCCGTCTTGAAGAACGGACATTTTCTTAATGTCGTTTTCAAGTTCCAGCATATATGCCGGCTTTGTGTTTACCTGTGCAAAAAGATTTGCTGATAATGCACAAATGAGCAACAAATAGAAATGTTTCGTTTTCAAAAAAACCCCCGCTTTTATGATGGAAATAAAGACAAATGATGTGCCACTAATTAGCTTAAAACGCAATTGAAAATCAAGCCACACTCAACAAATGTCGCCGTTTAGCGACATTTTGTATAATGAGCAAAGTCGCAATTTTGCTACAGCATTATTGCAAATTTGTTGTATAACTTTGAAATCTTGACCGAAACTGCTTTTCTTCGTTTGAACGATATCCTTCGGAACGAACAACCTGCTGAATTTTTAAAAATCGTTCGCGCAAATCATTCTTTTTCATATAATTGGCGTCAAAAATATCTTTCTGTTCCTGCGGCAGCGATTGAAATTTTTGAAGCACAGAAAGCAGCGCAGTCGGATCATATCCGGCTCGTTTTAAGAATACCATGCATAACTTATCGGACTCGATTTCATATTCCAACAATCTTGGAGAAATTAAATTTTCGTAAGCATTATCGGCATAATTTTCCAAATCTTTTTCTTCTTCGCTTTTTTCATCGCCTGTTTCTTCTTCTAATTCTGCAAACGCTTGTTCCGCTTTAATTTTCGGTTCGCTTAATTTTAATTCTTTTAATCCGTGCCGCTGTGTTACGTGCGTCATTTCGTGCGCAAGAACGGCGGCAAGTTCCGCTTCGTTAGTACATGCTTGAATCATTCCTTTGGAAATAAAAATATACCCGCCAGGACAGGCAAATGCGCTCGCTTTCTCATCATTTAAAATATAAAAACGAAAACCAAGATCGTACGCTTTAGTAAATTTAGAAAGATAATTGCCGATTAAATTTAAATAGAGAGTTGTTCGCGGTTCTTTTACAATCCCTTTTGCGCGTGCAATTTTTTGCGCAATTCCAAGTCCTATCCCTTCTTCATAAAAACGCAAATCGAACGGCTTTTCAATATTCATATATCCGCGAAATGGTTCAATGGTAAAACTGTGCTCAAACTGTTCCATATCTTCCGCTTTAACGGAAGCGCCGCTGAATTTGCTTATTTCTGTTGAGCCGCCTTCAGGATCGTCGACATATTTTTTTGCAAATCCTTTAACTGCGGCGGCAAGTTCTGCACGCGAAGCGCGGGACGATGCTTTCCCTTTTGTTAATTCATCATTTTTATTCGCGGCTTTTTGCGCAAAACTATTTTCAGAAATCCACCCTTGATCGTTTTCCACTTTCACTTTCAGCCACGTACCTTTTTTCTCCATTACGCCGACTTCAGTGCCGCCTGACACTGTTGAAATAACATCATAATACGATGCCGGACCTTCGCGCAAATAATTTGTCGGCTGCGTTGTTCTCATTTTCTGTCCCATTTGGAACAGAAAGAGAAATGCAAAAAATTGTATCAAAAATATTTTCATATACACTCCCTATATTTACATTGTAATGGAACACAGATAAAACGGATTTAACAGATTTTCACAGATAATTTTTTTAGATCATTTGTAAAGACCTTTCTTTTAAATTGCGGCTTTTTCCCAAAATTTAAAAGAAGTCCGACTTCAATTTCGGTTGCTCTTAAATAACTCATGTTACGCAAAATAACAATTATGGTCATGCTGA